>NZ_WVQX01000010.1:0-141363 GCF_013110595.1 Ruegeria sp. HKCCD6428 | reverse complement strand
GCCTGTCGAGTACGACAAGCGCAGATACAATCGGCGAAACCGCATTGAGATTATGATTGGCAGGCTTAGGGATTGGAGGCGCGTGGCGACACGCTATGACCGTTGTTCCAAGGTCTTCCTATCAGCCATCGCACTCGTAGCAAACTTAATTTAGTGGTTATGAATCCTGACCTAGCCTGAGCCCAAAATTGCTTCAATCTTTGACAGGGTTGCGGAGTTCACTGCAACTCCCGCTTTGCTTGACGAAAGCCGGCTCTTGCGGCGGCCATCACCTGGCAGATGCGCGCCGTCCTGAGATCTGATCGACTCAACCAGAGTTGCCATGGCGTTTGAAAACAAACCTGCGGACGACGCCACGGGATCAATCGCAATGAAGAACTGCCCCGTTTTCGGGGGGCCACCGGCCGTTCCGGAAAAAGGCGATGCGTTCAACCCAAGTGTCGATCCAGTAAGGGCTGCGGCCATGACTTCGGTCAGCAAAGCAACACCCACGCCCTTGTAGCCGCCCGAGGGGGCCATGCTGCCTTTCAGTCCAACGTCAGGATCCGTTGTAGGGTTGCCGTCAGCGTCCAGCGCCCATCCGACGGGAATGGCCTTGCCTTCCCTTGCATGCTTCATCACTTCGCTTTTGGCGATGGTGCTGGCGCTCTGATCTATCAGCAGTGCGGGTTGACCATCTGTTCCCGGTGCAGCGATCGAGAACGGATTGGTTCCAACGACAGGTTTCGATCCGCCCGAAGGTGCGATGGATGCTGGCGCATTGGTGAACCCCAATCCGACCAGCCCTGCCTGGGCCAGCCGATACGTGTGATAGCCCAGCACACCGCAATTGTAGCTGTTTGTAATCGCCAATGCGGCGATGCCCTGTTCCTGTGCCGCAGGGATCAGCGCCTCGAAACCCAGATCAATGGCCGAATGTGCAAACCCGGTTTTGGCATCGACGCGGATGAGGCCCGGACGCGGGGTTTCAAGGGCAGGTTTTGCCTGACCGTCGACCTTGCCGCATTGAACATGCTCGCAATAGATCGGGATATACGCCAGCCCATGGCTGGCCACGCCGTCCGCTTCGGTCGCGGCTGTGGCAACAGCCAAAGGGCGCGCGTTTTCTTCGCTTGTGCCGGCGGCAACCAGCGCATTGAATGACAGCTCTTCGATTTCGGCAAGCGAGAGGGTTCTGGTTTCGGTCATCGGGTGGTCCTTCAATCGTTGTCTGACAAGCCTGAACCAGCGCCAAGCAGTCGGGATTCTTCAGTTGCGGGGGCATAGGTGCGATGCGCCAGAGTGTTGAGGAATTGCCACGCCCCCGGATCCGGGTCAGCGCGGCTGTGCATGGAACGGCTGGGTCTGATGCGGCCGGTTTCGGTTATCCCGACGCGATTTGCCCTCTCCATTCCGAAATCGCCACAGCTGAGATGAACACCATCAGTGGTCGCTGAAACCCCGTCCAATGTGATTTCCAAAGTCGATTTCCGCTTTTTCGCCATGGTGGCGACAAAGGGCAGCAACAGAAGAGGAGCGGCAACATTGGAAATCAGAACTTTGCCTTGCGACAGGGCGTCCGGGAAATCTGATAATGCCGATCCGGTCATAAGGGGACACAGATCCCGGGCGCCGGACCACATGCCGTCCCGGGCCTCTGGGATGTGATGTTCCAGGTGGGGCGCAAATTCCTGCTCAAGCAACTGGGCCAGGATCGCAGGCCCGTCAAACCCCTGGATGCACAGCCATCGGGTTGCTTTCGCGGCTTCCTCCGCCACACCCCAGGCATATCCAGCCCCACGGGTTGCGCGTTTGGCGGTGGCTTCCACTTCGTTCAACGAGAAGGTCATTGCGCAACCTCCGGATAAACCCAAAGATCGGCGTTCGCGGTGTTTAGCTCTTCCGGGTAGGGCGCGCCCGCATACATGCAGATACGCACCCACCGATCCGAACGCGGGTCGAAATGCGTTGCCCCAAAGAAAGACAGTTTGGCCCGCAGCATATCAATGGGCATCACCTGCGCGCTGATCGTGTTGTCTCGAATTTCACCGTAGGGAGCGATACGGCTGATTTGCGCGCGGCGCACGCTGTGGCGGTGTTCCGGATGGCGCAACAGAAACTCTGCTATCGGAGCGTCATCAGGCCAGTTCTGCAACGCTTCGAAAGCCAAGGTTGCATCCCGCGCCGGTGCAAGAGGTTGTTCATAGTCCGAGATCGGCTCTTCGAACCGCTCGCCCAGCCGGGGTTCCAGCTTTTCTTCGGATACGTACCAGGCCCGCGCGCAGTTTTCGGCGGCGGCCCAATCAAGGTTCAAAGCCCAGTCAAAGCTGTTCCGGATCAACGCACGCACCGCTGATACCGGCATGGTCCCATCAATCACCTGTGCAGTCGCGTCGGTGTCTGCCATGCAGCTCGCAAGCCCGTCAACAAGCGCGCCGTAAGGTTCAAGGATCAAAGAGGCCAGCAGCTCCTGACCTTCTTCGGTCAGCGCGGTTTCGGACCAAAGGATCAGACGGTTCCAGGGGTGATTCTGTGTCAGATCATCCTTGGCCAGGTATTTTTCGATTTCTTGCAGATCCGAATTCAGCGCCGCCAACTTTTCCATCTGCACCGGGTGTTCAGATCGCCACCAGGCGATTGACTGTTTGCAGCGTGCAAAGACATCGCAAAAGACACGTGCCTCATCCGCCGAAGCCACATCAATGGACCGAACGCGCGAGATCGCCTCCTCGCGCACCATGATCCAGTTGTTGAACAGTACCGGGTGATTGACGATGAACGGTGCCATACCCAGGCCGGTCGAATTCCCGATACCCAGCCAGCGCGCGATGTCCGGATCAAGCTCTGCGGTCTGGTCTCGGCCTTTGACCCATGCCATGTGCTGTACCAGATCGCGCACAAAGGCGCGGGTCAGATAGACCGACAGCATCTCGATCTGGAACGGACCGCTGACTTCGGACCGGCCGGCTGTCTTTTCGCGGTCCGCCGCGCCGAATTTGCCCGAACCATAAACGGCCGTGGTCCGCATCAGGTAGCCGACCTTGTAGATCTGTTCGAGGTCGGGTTGCCGTCCCGCAGCAAGCTGATCCACCACATGAGCCCAAAGCCGCACGGAACGGTTCGCCCGCGACAGGGACAGTTCGGCTTCGCTGACGCGTCCGGCTTCTTGCAACGGAACATTCTGCGACAGACGGTCGATATCGTCCGCCGTTGGAATGCCGTCAAACAAGGTAAAGGTGGCATCCCAAGCCTCGGCAATCACCCGGTCCGATCGTTGATCGGGTGGCAGGTCATGGGCAAAGGCGACCAGCGAATAGGCCCGATCGGGGCCTTGCGCGGTATAGACCGCATGGCCCACACCCTTGTTGTCAATTTCGAACGCGGGGCGCGAAAAGCTCCAGTTTTCTTCGGCCATGCGACGCGTCAGCTGCCGCATAAAGCTAAGCCGACATTGGTGCAACGATCCCAAACGTGACAGCCGCATGACCGTGGATGGGTCACGTCTGGCGATCTCTGTCTGCGCGTGTGGTTCCATTTGGTTACCTTTGTGGGACGAAGTTCTCGGCAAAGAACCGATACCAGTTCCCGCCCATGATCCCGGCCACTTCGTCATCGTTCAGGCCGGTCGCGCGTAACCCTTTTTCGATGTTGCCAAAGTCTCGGTTGTCCTGGAACCAACCCGGCATCGGTGGGAATCCCGGAGCCGAGGCCGAGCCTTCGCCATAGTCGATCTCTTTTGTCCAACGCCCCACACGCATCCATTCCACGACGCTGTCGGGCTGATCCTGACACAGGTCGGTGCCGATCCCCAGATGTTCGGCCCCGTATTTGTCAGCAGTGCGGGCGATCATTTCGCAAAAGCTCTCCAGCGTGCAATCGGACTTGTCTTTCAGGTGGTGAGGGTAGACCGAAAAGCCCAGCATCCCACCTTTTTCCGTTACCGCACGGATGACGTCATCCCGCTTGTTGCGCAGGGCCGGGGACCAATCGTGCGGATTGGCGTGTGTAATCGCAATGGGCCGGTCCGAGATTTCAGCCGCCTCGATCGTGGAACGGTCTGCCGAATGGCTCATGTCGACCACAAGGCCCACGCGGTTCATCTCTTTGATGACCTGCTTGCCCATGCGGGTGATGCCGGTGTCTTCGGCCTCGTAACAACCGGTCGCCAGCAGGGATTGGTTGTTGTAGGTCAGTTGCATGAACCGCGCGCCCAGATCGTGCAGGATTTCGACCAGCCCGATATCGTCTTCAATGGGCGACGGGTTCTGAAATCCGAAAAACACGGCGGTCCGGCCCGTTTCGCGTGCCGTGTCGATGTCGCTGGCCCACCGGCCTTTCATGATCAGATCCGGGTATTGCTCGAACCAGCGGTTCCATTTCTCGAAATTCAGAACCGTTTCGCGGAAATTCTCATGATAGGAGATGGTGACGTGGATCGCGTCCACGCCCCCTTCGCGCAGCTGGCGGAAGATCTTTTCCGACCAGTTGGCATATTGCAGGCCGTCGATCCGCATCAGACGGGGCCG
Organism: Ruegeria sp. HKCCD6428; assembly: GCF_013110595.1. Lineage (NCBI taxonomy): Bacteria > Pseudomonadati > Pseudomonadota > Alphaproteobacteria > Rhodobacterales > Roseobacteraceae > Ruegeria > Ruegeria sp. HKCCD6428. The sequence goes on along the minus strand of NZ_WVQX01000010.1, from coordinate 136,858 downwards.
GCGCTGATATAGGCCGTTTTGACGGTCGTGTAGAACTCGGCTGCTGCTTTGCCCTGTTCGCGGGGACCGTACGAGCTGTCACCCCGACCGCCGAATGGCACGTGGTAATCGGTGCCTGCGGTGGGCAGGTTCACCGTCACCACCCCGGTGCGTGCGTTGCGGCGGAAATGGGTTGCGCGAGCCAGCGACTTGGTCACGATGCCCGAGGTCAGGCCGAAATTGGTGTCGTTCACGACGCTCAGCGCCTCGTCATAGCTGCCGACCTTGATGACACTGGTCAGCGGTGCGAACATTTCTTCACGGTTGATGCGCATATCGTTGGTGGTGTTCAGGAACACCCCCGGCGACATGTAGAAACCGTCATGGGGCATCTCCAGCCGCTGACCACCACAGGCCGACTCGGCGCCTTCGGATTTGCCCAGATCGACATAGGCGAGGTTTTCATTCAATTGCTGCTGGCTGACGACCGGACCCATCTGAACGCCGTCCTCCAGCGCGTGGCCGACCTTGATGGCCTGTGCACCGGCCACCAGCTTTTCGACGAAGGCATCATGGATGCCCGCGTGGACGACCAGACGCGACGAAGCCGTGCACTTCTGACCGGTGCCGCCGAATGCCCCGCCCAGCGCCAGCGTCACCGCCAGATCCAGATCGGCATCGTCCATCACGGCCAGCGCGTTTTTGGACCCCATTTCCATCTGCACCTTGGTCAGGTTCTGGATGGCCGCAGCAGCAATGCCTTTACCCACGGGAACCGATCCGGTGAATGAAATCGCATTGACCTTGGGGCTTTCCACCAGACGCTGACCGATGGAACGGCCCGAGCCCATCACCAGGCTGAACAGACCCTTGGGGATGTCTTGCCGCGCGATGATTTCGGTCAGGGCCACGGCCGAGGCAGGGGTGATGTTGGCGGGCTTCCACACAACCGCGTTGCCATAGCAAAGCGCCGGGGCGATCTTCCACGAGGCCGTCGCGGTAGGGAAGTTCCACGGGCTGATGATGGCAACCACGCCAACAGCTTCGCGGCGCACGTCAATTTCGATGTCCGGGCGCACGGAATCGGCATTCTCACCGATCTGTCGCAGACATTCGGCCGCATAGTAGGTGAAGAACTGACCGGCGCGGTAAACCTCGCCCTTGCCCTCGGCCAGCGGTTTTCCTTCTTCACGGCTCAGCAATGTGCCGAGTTCCTCGGCGCGGGCCATCAGTTCATTGCCGATGGCGTTCAGTACGGCCTGCTTGCGCTCCAACCCGTAAGCCGCCCACTCCAACTGTGCCACACGCGCCTGATCCAGCGCAGCCTCAAGCTGATCGGCACTGGCCTGCGCGAATATGCCGACCAGATCGCTCAGATCCGATGGGTTGCGGTTTTCGATTTCGCTTTCGCCGGCCAGCCATTCGCCGGCAATCAGATTCAGTTTGGTCACGTCAGGCCCCAAATTCGCAAATTTCAGTTTGCGAAAGAATGGAACTTGCCGGCGACATCAGTCAAACTCAAATAACTTTAGAAAACTTCAGAAAGATTGAAGCATGGCCGTGAAAATAGAAATGCTGCGGTGCTTTTGCACTGTGGCCCAAACCGGAAACCTTACCGAGGCAGCCAGCCGTTTGGGCCGCACGCAATCCGCGGTCTCAATGATGTTGAAACAATTCGAAGAGCATCTTGGCAAGAAACTGTTTGAAGGCGAACGGAAAAACCACCTTTCACCGCTGGGTCAGCAAGTTCTCGAGCTTGCGCTCAAACAGGTGCGGGATTTCGATCAGGCCGTTCAGAATATTGAACTGGCGGCACAGGCCGAGCACGGGTTGATCCGTATCGTATCCGTGCCGTCCGTGGGGGCGTTGGTGTTTCCTGCCCTGCTGGATCATATGACGTCTCGCTTTCCCGGCCTCAAGATCGAGCTGCGCGACGGAGATTCGCAGCAGGTTCTGGATGCGGTCGCCGGGGACACGTCTGATATCGGCATAGCGTCCGGCCATTTTCCGCTGAACGGGGTCAGTGCAGAGCCGCTGTTTCAGGACCGTTTCGGCTTGGTTGCAGCGTCCGATCATCCGCTGATGACACGGGCGGAACCGCCAGCCATTTGCGATCTGGTGGCTCAGCCTTTCGTGCGAAACGCCTTGTGTGACTTTATCGAGTCCGCGCCTTTCCGAGAGATTTTGGACAGGGCCGAGGTTACCATTCACAACACGCATTCCCTGATCACGACTGTCAGGGCAGGCCAGTGGATCACGGTCCTGCCGCAGACCGTCGCGCAATTCATCCCGGACGCAGTCGCCTTTCGTCCGATTTCAGATTTGCCGGACAGGCGCGAGGTGTATCTATACGTTCGGGAAAGGTCGCGATTCCGAGAAATCTCGGAGGCCTGCCGTTCCTTTGTCCTGTCGAGTGGATTTGGAAATTCAAGCCTGTGAATGCATCAAAAGGGGATTAACCCTGCTCAAAATCACAAATTAATTTGGTTTTTGCAGACTCACGCCCGCTGCCATGCTAGGTTCTCGTTTGAAGTGGGGGACTTCAGAGGGGCGATATGTCTCAAGACCTGAGGGGCTGGTTGAGCGCAAATGGATTAAACGAGTACGCGCAGGCCTTCATTGATAACAAGATCGACTTTTCCATTCTGCCTGATTTGACGGCCGAGGATCTGATCGAAATCGGTGTGACCGCTGTCGGCGATCGTCGGCGGCTTTTGCGTGCCATCGAGCAACTTGATTCCTCGCAGATCGCCACCGAGCCTGAACCCGCAGCGCCGCACGAACCTGCGCGGCGGCAGGTCACGGTGATGTTTGCGGACCTGACCGGGTTCACGAAAATGTCCAGCAAGCTGGATGCCGAGGATCTGCACGCGTTGCTCAATCAGTTCTTCAGCAAAGTGGACAATGTGGTCGAAAAATACGGCGGACGCATCGACAAGCATATCGGTGATGCGGTCATGGCCGTTTTCGGAGCGCCGATCTCACATACCAATGACACGGAAAGGGCAGCACGGGCGGCAGCTGAAATCCACGCGGTTCTTCCAACGTTATCACCGCCACTGTCCTGTCATATCGGTATCTCTTCGGGGCAGGTCATCGCCAGTACGACAGGCAGCCAGTCGCACACGGAATATACAGTGACAGGGGATGGGGTGAATCTGGCGTCTCGGCTGACAGATATCTCAGGGGGCGGCGAGACTCTGGTCTCACATGACATTCAACGCGCGCTGGGCCCGTTGTTCGTGGGCGAATCCATCGGGGTCAAGGCGATCAAGGGGCTGAACGAGCCGGTTGAGGTCTGGCGTCTGGACCGGCTGGCCAGGAACATTCGGACCAGACGGCACAAATTCATCGGGCGCGAGCGCGAGATGTCGATTTTCTCGGCCACGTTCGACCGATGCCAACGCCATGGAAAAGGTGAAGTGCATATCGTTCTGGGCGAACCCGGAATTGGAAAAACCCATCTGTCCGAGCAAGTGGCGGAACTGGCGACAAGCCTGTCCTACACGATCCACAACGGCGTTGTGATGGATTTCGGCGCGCGCGAAGGTCATTCAGCCATTCAGACCGTTGCACGCAGCATTCTGGGGCTTGAAGCGTCAGACGGGGCGGAAACCGGGGCGGCCGTTGCTAAAGAGGCCATTGCCAAAGGCTGGGTCAGCCCTTCCAACGCTGCGCATCTCAATGCTTTGCTTGAACTCGAGCAGGATCCGGGCCTGGCCGAGGTCTATGCGGTGATGGACAACAAAACCCGTCTGCGCGGGCGGCGTCAGGTGCTGGAGGAGCTGCTCTCCGCCAGCAGTCGGGAATCGCCCTTGCTTATTCAGATTGAAGACATCCACTGGGCGACGCCCGACATCCTGGCGGCGTGTTCTCATATCGCCGCTGTGACGCGGAACACGCCCTGTGTGTTGATGATGACCAGCCGGGCCGAGGGCGATCCGATCGACAGAGAGTGGCAGATGGCCACGGATGGTGCGCTGGTGTCAAAACTGGAACTGGCACCGATGGGAGAAGAGCACGTCAGGCAACTGGTCGAAGAGTTCCGGGCCATCGATCGCGACTTGCTGGAAACATGCGTCCAGCGCGCCGGTGGAAATCCGTTGTTTCTGGAACAGCTGTTGCGCAACACAGACGTACTCAAGCAGGAAAGTGTGCCCGGAAGTATTCAGGGTATCGTCCAGTCGCGATTGGATGCGTTGGATCGCGCCAGTCGAACCGCCCTTCAGGCCGCATCGGTTCTGGGGCAAAGGTTCTCGCCCGAAGTTCTGAATTTCGTTCTGGGCGAAGGACATCTGGATACGAGTAACCTGATCCGGTCGGCGCTGATCCGAGAGGCCGGACCTGATCTCATGTTTGCCCACGCGCTGATCCGGGACGGGTCCTATGCTACTTTGGTCAAATCCGAACGGGCCCGTCTGCATCGACAGGCGGCTCAGTGGTTCGAGGATCGAGACGCCACCTTGCGCGCCCAGCATCTGGACCGGGCCGGGGCCAATAACGCAGCGCAAGCCTATCTGGAGGCTGCGGATAAATTGATCCAAGCTTTCCGGTTCGACGATGCCAGCCCGCTGATCGAGCGTGCTTTGGAATTGCCGTCCCCGGCGGGTGTCCGATTTGACCTGCTGTGCGCGCGGGGCGAAACCCATCGGTTGCAGGGGTTGTCAAACGAAGCTTTGGACGAGTTCAAAGACGCCGCCCGTTTGGCTGAAACAGACGAGCAAATCGCCCGGGCCCATATCGGGCTTGCGCAGGCGGCGCGGCAAGCAAGCCTGTATCAGGACGCGCTGGAAGCGCTCGACACGGCCGAGGCAGCAGCACAGCGCTGCGGGTCCGAGGAAGATGAGGCCCAGATAAGCTACGTGCGCGGCAACGTCTATTTCCCGCTGGGCCGGAACAAAGAAGCGCTGAAGGCCAACGAGCGGGCGCTCTCGCTTGCCCGCAAGCTGGAATCCCCGCGCCTTGAGGTTGGGGCGCTGAGTGGATTTGGCGACGCCAATTTCATGAAAGCCTCGATGAAGACGGCGGCGGGGTTCTATACCCAAGCCGCTGAAAGGGCGCGCGAAAAAGGGCTGGTCCGGGACCTTGCGGCCAATCTGCACAATCTCAGCGTGGCGCGCAGCTATACTGGGGATGTCGGGCAGGGCCGAGCAGATGCCAATGAGGCGATTGAAATCTCGCAGACCTATTTCGCCTTCGTTCCGGAATGTGTCGCGCAAACATGCCTTGGTGTGGCCGAGACCTTTCTGGGCAGCCTCGACCGTGCGCTGGAAGCCTTTGGCGTTTCCGCCGAAATCGCAGAGCGCGTGGGCGCAAAACGCCTTGAAGCGCAGGCGTTGGAACATCTGGCCAGAACGCAGGTTTATGCTGGTCAGGTCGGGCGCGCACGTGAAACCGGTCTGAGAGCGGTCGAAATTGCGCTTGAACATGGCCGCAACTTTGTTGGACCCAAGGCCCTTTCAGCCCTGGCGATGGCCGAAACGGACCCGGATGAGCAAACGCGCCTTTTGAAACTGGGTTCCGAGATCATCGCCGAGGGATGTGTCGGCCACAGCCATTTGCACTTTTACCCCGATGCCAGCGCCGTCATGCTGGCGCGCGGTGATTGGGATGCCGCAATTGAATATGCGGATGGGCTTGCCGCGTTCACCAAGAATGAGCCTTTGCCAATGGTTGACCTGTCCATTCGTCAAGCACGACTATTGGCCGAGAGCGGGAAGCAGAATATCCCACCGTCACAGCATAGCGGATTTGCCGATCTGAATGAGCAGTTTGCGGCGATGGGCATCACGCAATCGTTGCTGGGCCGAGCGGATTTTCTGGCGGAATAGGCGGCAAGGCAGGTGGCTGAATGAGCGTCGAAAGAAAGGTGTGGCTTATCTCGGGTTTGCTGACCTTTGGGTTGGCCGCTTTGTTGCTCAAGCTTTGGATCGAACTGAACCATTTCGAAGGAGACCCGACACAACTGCCTGATCAGGCTGCGGTAGATGCATATCTGTGCAAGCTGGAGGTTGCACCGGACTACCGTTTGAGAACGGGGATTTTCATAAAGTCTTTCAGCTTTCTTGGCGCCAGCGATATACAGCTTACCGGCTATATCTGGCAGCACTACAAAGCAGGTGAACATGATGCGATCATTCCTGCCGAAGGTGAGGCTGGGTTTCTTCTACCCGAAGCGGTCGATACGGCAAACGGCCTTATCGAGCAGGCCTATCGGTTGCCGCAACCCGACGGCGTTTTGATTGGTTGGTATTTCGAACAAACTCTGCGCCAGAGCTTCGACTACACCAGTTACCCCTTCGATCACAAAACGGTTTGGGTACGATTCTGGCCGGCCCCTTTTGAGGTCAATGTCGCGCTGGTGCCCGACTTTGAGGCTTATCCGGCGACCGGACCGGATGACATCTTTGGGATCGACAACCGGATCGTGATGGGCACGTGGGAGCGTGAAAACACCTATTTCGATTACAAGCTGTCAAATCTGGATACGACGCTGGGCATACGACAGAACGCATACCAAACCAACGCGCCCGAGTTGCATTACAACTTCGTTATCAAGCGCAATTTTGCAAACGCGTTCATCGTTCACATGATCCCGTTGCTGGTCGTGGTGATGCTGCTGTTCGGTGCGGTCATGACCGTCACGCGCCGCGAGGGTCTGGTGGAGCGACATGACTTCAGCACGTCCAGCGTAATCGGCACCTGTTCGGTTCTGTTCTTCGTGATCCTGCTGGCCCATGTGCAACTGCGCGAAGGATTCGCCGGTTCGCCCGTGATCTACATGGAGTCGTTCTTTTTCCTTATGTACTTCATGCTGTTGGCAGTTTCGATCAACACGTACCTTTTCGCGTCAGAGGCGGTGCCGTCGCTGCGGATCATCCATTATCGGGACAACCTGATTCCAAAGGCCGGTTTCTGGCCCTTCGTGCTGCTGTGCATGGTGGCGATCACGGCCTATAACCTCAGCATCAAGGACAGCGCGGAACCGCCACCGATCAGCACGCGGGATTGTTAGGCCTCGGGTTCAAACCCGGGTTTGGGTTCGCCCTGCGCCATATCCAGCGTGTAGTCGCTCACCACTTCGGATGTACCCTCGCGCCAGCTTTTCAGGTATTTTTCCGGATCCGCGATCACATAGGCATATGCGGGTTTCATCGCCCCGTCGATGACGACGTTGATTTTCTTGCGCACATAGACATTCTCGGGTGAGCCGGGGCCGTGATACCCTTCCAGCCTGTCCAGTTCGCGGAGACCGGATTCGGTGACACGGTAGACCTCTCCACCCACTTGCTTGCCCATCCCCTGCTGATCCACAAGGGTTGCCATGCGATGCAGATACCCACAGTTGGGATTGTCGCAGAATGGTTCCTTCGGGATGATCAGGGGCATTGGTTGCCGGGTGCGCGCCGTTCCCACGAATTCATTCAGGACCGCGCTGTGTGCGTCATGATTGGGGAACCCCTGCTTCAGTGATCCATAGGTGAAATACAGGTAAGAGGGTTCGTTCACCGCCACGAAGCTTTCGTCACGCCCCTGTTCGGGGTCTGCCATCTTCAGATTGTGATCTTGCGCCCAGGCGTCCAGCATGGAACGGATTTCCGGTTCGATCTGCATGCCCTGAACGAATTCGATGCACGGGGTCGCATCCATGTCTTCAGCCCGCAGCAGGATTTCCACCATCTTCGGTGCCTTGTTCATCACCGCCACATGCAATGCGGTGAACCCGTGATCGTTGACAATGTTGACGTCGATATCCCTGTCGATCAGGTCTTGGGCGGCCTCATAATCCGGCTTGCCCAGATCATGGCCGCTTTCGCCCAGTTCGCCTTCACCGCCCGCTGCATAGTGCAACAGTGAATCTCCATGGGCCTCGTCCACGATGTTGACGCCGACCACGCCTTCGTCGATGGCGCGGAACACGCGCTTCCATTCGTTGATGTCATCGGCGGCAGCGGCCTCGCGCGCCCATTTGCAGACGCGATACTTCTGGTCGTCCAATTCCTCGAACGCATCCGCCAAAGCTTCCATGATCTGGTCCGGCGTTGCCATCATGCCGATGCCCATCCGGCCGTTCGACAGGCGGCCTTCGCGCGGTCCCACGAAATCGACCCCAAGCGTCTTAAGCTTGTCGACGTTGTTCTGCGTGGTGATATTGTTCCACATATTCGTATTGCACGCGGGGCAGAGGATCACGGGTTTCTTCTGGTATTGCCAGGCCACGAAGACCGAGGTCAAAAGATTGTCGGCGATGCCATTGGCAACTTTACCCATCGTGTTGCAGGTGATGGGGGCCACTATGACGCAATCTGCCCAGTCACACAGTGCCAGATGCGAGGCGCGCACCGGCATGTCGAAATTCAAATAACGGAAATTCCACTCGTCATCATCGCGGTAGTAGTCATTGTGGGTGATCTTGGCGTCGATCCGTTCGGCACCGAAATCCCGAAAGAATTTCTCGGCCGAAACAGACGGGATCAGTTTCACGTTATGCCCCGCGTCGACAATACGTTCGACAAGCTCGGGGATCTTGTCCGCCGCCGACGACCCGCAGGCGCAGAGCAATACGTTTCGCTTTCCGGCGTTTACTTGATTCATCACCCCCTTGGGGTAGCCGAACGGGTTCTTCTCAAGGCTTGGGGTTTCATTCAGTTCGGATACCGGCAGCCCTTCCTTGCGCATCCTGGCCTGCAATTCACCGGCCTGGATCATGTCTACGATGTCTTCCAGCTTTTCACTTTTGCTGATGCATTTCCCTTTGAAAAACAAATACGGCACGTCCGGTCTTTCGCCCAGCGTCACCAGTTGCCGCCGCATCCTGATCATATTGGGATCGCGCCCGCCCACGTCGATCTGCTTGACGGTCGTTGCCCCGATATTCGAAAGAATGCTGCGCAGCATATAGGACCACGGGTCTTCGTCCTCGTAGAACAGAACCATCGTATTGTGCTTGATGATGCTGGCAACATCGCTTGGGTTTTCGGGCGGTTCGACCTCTTCGATCACCAACAATGCAGGGTCTTCGAGATCCCGCAGACCACGGAAAATGTTGCCCCGCGGCGCTTGCCAGACCTGCGAGGTTGCCGGACTCATATCGACTATGGTCACAACGTCTTCATCCTCGTCATAGTCTATGCACAGGCACCAGAACTCTTCGAGCAACGCAGTTTCCCGGAACACGTTGTCCGGCGGGCGGATCGCCTCGATCCCGGTGACGCGATTGAAGTCGATGTTGATCATCAGGTGGCGATTGCTGTCGGGGGTCAGGCTTTTCAACTGCGCCTTGAACCAGTCTTCGGGGGTTTGGATTGATTTGTCGTCGCGGGTCTCAAAGCTCTGGAACGAACTGCTCAGATGCAGGTTCTCGGATTGTCTGATATACTTTTCGACCATGTCGTGCATGTCTTTGGCGGTGGCGACCCGGCGGACAGTATCCGTGAACGACACCTGGGCCGCCCGCAGCAACTCGTCCTCGTCCACCCTGTAGTCGCCGTGAATGGCGAGGCTTTCCACCAAAACGCCGATCGAGTTCATGTTGGGCGTTGCCCGGCGGAACAGGTTGCGGCGTTTCTTGGGATCTTTCGCCAGATAACGTGTGCTGTCGACGTAATTGCACCGCTGCTTGAAGGTCTTCAGGTGCGTCTTGACGGCGGCCCGTGCCGAAAACCGCAAAAGGCCGCGGGACCGCATCGAGGTTCCGTCACGATCCGACATGGCTTGCCACAACCGTTCGACGGTTGTCACCCAAAGCTTGCCGTATTTCTCAGGGTGCACATCCATCATATGCACCAGCCCCGTGCTTGGATTGCACTTGGCGATGACGGCAAAATGGCCGCCGGGCATAGTCTCGTTGCCATGGGCAAGACCGACCTGGAAATTCGCCACCAGAATGTCGTTGTCACCGCCCAGCCGGTTGGATTCGTCGATCGCCTCAAGCAGCAGCGGCACATTGGTTGTGTCTGCGTCCATGAAATAGGCCTGAACCTGAACCCTCTCGCGCAGCCCCTGCGTGTGAATGTAGGTGCAGGCGACGTCAAAAAGCTCGCCCAGCGAGATTCCGTCGTTCACGACAAAGGACGAGGGCAATGCGCATTCGCGGAAGATGTCATTCACTTCGCAGCTGAACCCCAGCGCCGACATGCTGAGAGCGGCCGCCGTGACACTGCAACAATTGATCGGCTGCTGAAAATTCTGCAACTGAACGCTGACCAGATCACCAAACATCGTTGCAAAACAGGGTTGCCGGACGCTCTCTGGTATCTGAAGCCAGTTCTGGCTGGATAGATACGCCAACCGGGTTCCATCCAGCGCAAGCGCTTCAAGGCTGACAGGGATATCCGAGATCTGAAGGTGTTCTTCATAGAAGTAATCACCGACATCCGCGCTGGCCAATGGTTTCCCGTTCTGGCGCAACTGAACCACGCCACGCAGCACGATATACATGCCGTTCGCTGGCAGAACCGCGTTTCCGGTCACCTCGATACATTCGAATTGTGGGTTGATGACGGCTGGGTCGGCGATCTGAGCCTTGCCCGGAAGAACATCATATATCATCTTCCAGTCTGCGTCGCTTGGGGTGTAAGGTCTGGATTTGGAAATTTGATCTATGGTCACAACTGTGTCCCCCCGGAGTTGCGTTGCAATACTTCAATCTTCGGTCAGCCAGTGCCTCTGGTTCTTCGAAGCTCGGACACCGGTCATTCAGAATAAAAGACCTGCCTGTTATCTGTGTTTGTTCCTGGCAAGGGCCGTGTTGCTGATGGAAAAAGTATGAACAAAATGGCCCAATTGGCTGCACAGTATCCGATATTTGAATAAAAATCACGAGTGCAGTTGCGGCGGCTGCCGCTGCCTTGTGTGGTGGAACACTTGCCATCCGCGATTTGGATTGCGCGGGTCACGGGTGCCAGCCTTTGGGCGGACAATCTGTGAAGGGCTTTGGGGATCAGTCGAGGAAAAGGTAATCCAACTGCATGATGGCTTGGGCTTTGTCTTCACCAACCCCAAGAAACTTGGCAATAACCGCTTCGTTCTCGGCGCGCGGGGCCGTTTCCCGCAGGCGCAGGTAATTGTCCAGCCGGGCGGCGCGGATCCGTTCGGATTCATAGCCCAGATCGTTGCGAAGCGTCGGCAGCAAGGAAGCAACGGTTTCGGTTGGGCTGTTGTCTCCGGCCAGCCCGACGCGACGCGCGTGGCCGATCAGATAGTCGTCCGAGTATTCGCATTCGATCTCAAGCACGTGAGTTTTGGCCTGGTCGCCGCAGAAATCCTCGAGCGCGTCAAGATTGGCCGGGTCAAGGCACAGCACCAGCTGATCCGACCCGAAACTGTCGAACAACAGGCGCAGAACGGCGCGCCGGTGACGAGAGCGCTTGGTCAGTGTGGATTCGATCCCGCCCAGGTCCGGCAGCAACGTGTTTTCTTCGTTGAACAGGTATTCGACGCAAGGAATTTCCGTTTCAGATGCGATCTGATCGACAAGACGTTTGGCGACATGCCATTTCTTGCAGACGATCACGAACAGTTCCCGTTCCGGGCCGAGTACGCTCCCGGCTTCCCAGAAGCGTTGTCCGAACCGGCGGCCGATGCGTCCGCGACCGGTGAGAAACGCGTACAGATTGCGCCCCTCGTTCGAGATCGGGAAATCGACGCCCTCACTTGCATAGAGCGAACCGAGCCGGGCCTTCAACTCATGCGCCTCGGCGCTGATCTTGCGTGCGAACAGATAATCCTGGCCCAGCAACATGTCATAGTGGTCATTGTAGAACGTGACCGGCATTCCATAGTCCGAAAACATCAGGAATGTCGGCGTTCGGTTTTCAATCTCGTTTTTCGGGATCAGGTGACGCACCAGCGTCTGAAAGAAGGTTTCATCAGGGATCCACGTGGTCGAAAAAAACCGTATCACATCCCGGCGCTGACGCAGGAAATCCAGAATCATTTCGACGGTTCTGCGACGCAGGCACCACCATTGGCTGCCGATCATCATCTGAATGTCCTGGGGGATGTCCCGCGTCAGACCGAAGCGCTTCTGCAATTCATAGGCGGCATAGAACAGCTTGGACTGCGTACGTTCGTTGAAGTAGTGGCGATAGATCAACCGGTCTTCTTTCATGCCGGTCTTGATCCAGTTGCTTTCAAAGAAATCGTGGCTTTCGATGAAATCCTTGTCGTGATCGTCGAGGTAACGGTGCGTGTATTCAGCGGTTTTGATCGCCATGCAGTCACCGGACAGCATGTAGAAATGCGTGGCGCGCGGGAAAGTTTCCACGGCGGCTTGCAGGGCGTTCAGCGTGGCCTGCACCAGCGACCATTCTCCCCAGCCGCATCTGACGCGCTTTTTCGCAAAGGTAACATTGGGGTTCTGATCCAGTGCGGACCGAATGCGCTCATAGGCTTCGGTGCTGGCGCTGGGGTCAAAATGGATGGCCATGCAATCGCCGACTGCGGTCAGTTGTTCGGCCTGAGCAATGATGGCCTCAGGGTCCTTGTGACACAGCAATATATAGGCGACTTTTGCCATAGAGATAACGCAATATCCGTTTCTGCCTGATTTCAACCGTGATACTGAGGATGAACGATTGAATAAACAGAATAATTTTGGTTCTTTGTTACCAAAAGCTGGTGTATCGGATCGAGACCAGGCCAGCGAAGGAGGCGCAGCAGATGGGGTTTCCCGGTACCTGGATGACCGAGAGCGAAAGCATGGTGTACCGTGTGGTGCCCAAATGTGCCTGCTCGACCATTGGTCAGATCATGTATTTTTCGGATCACGGCCAGTTCTTTGACGGTGATATCCATGACGCCAAGGACGGCATGCACAAATGGGCGTTTGATCAGAGCCAGGAGCTGATCTCGAACAACGTGCGCAATCACGCATCCTATTCGTTCACTTGCGTGCGCAATCCCTACACCCGCATTCTCAGCTCATTCTTTGACAAAATCTGCGGCATTCAGCGCAACGGCAAGAGATACCGCGGCAATCTGGTGCCGACGCTGATCTACAACTACGGGATCGAAGTGGGCGGCGACGATGGCAAAGGAGAGTTTGACCAGATCGCCAGCTTCCGCCGGTTTCTGCTGTTTGCGCGTGATACGATCCGGTGGCGGCGCCCGATGGACCCGGACATTCACTGGTCTGCGATGTCAGGCCACGTGTCCACTTTCATCGTGAACGGCGGTCACTATGACCGGATATTCTGGACAGAAGCGTTCAATGACGGGATGCAGGATGTTCTGGACAATGTCGAGCTGAAGCACCCGGTCAAATTGTCCGAGATCCCACGGTTCAATGAATCCGAAGGGCACGGACCAAAACGTGCGCATCCGGTTGAAGACTACTTTGACGATCTGTCAATGCATCTGGTCTACGAGATCTACAAGCAGGATTTCGAGCTGTTCAAATACGACTTCGAAAACCCAGCCAACAAGATGCCGATCGGCGAAATCGATCTGGACGAAATCCATGCCAAACTGGGCGACTGACGGTGGGGTGCTCCCGCCCGTCGTCGTTTTTTCTTGCGAAACATCTCCTCCGGTTGGGCCCGGCGCCGCGCGTTGCGCGGCGCCGGGCCCAAGGCCAAACGTGGCATCAGCAAGGCTGATGGTGCGATTTGGGCGCGGGAGTTCTTGAGGACGGTCGAAATCCCGGCTCGCCGCCTCAGCAAGCCGGTCCCGCAGGCGCTCAGACTTGGCGAACAGCCCCTTTTGCTGCGCTGGTCGTCAGCTTTGCATAGGCCTTGAGCGCAGTGGACACCTTGCGTTTGCGGGGCGCGGCGGGCTCCCACCCCTTTGCGTCCTGTTCCGTGCGGCGGGCGGCCAGCTCTTCATCCGAAACCGCCAGATGAATGGTGCGGTTGGGGATGTCGATCTCGATCGTGTCGCCATTCTGAACCAGACCGATCTCACCGCCTTCGGCCGCTTCGGGTGATACATGTCCGATCGACAGGCCTGATGTGCCGCCCGAGAAACGGCCATCGGTCAGCAACGCGCAGGCTTTGCCCAGGCCCTTGGACTTCAGATATGACGTCGGATATAGCATTTCCTGCATCCCCGGGCCTCCGCGCGGGCCTTCATAGCGGATGACGACCACATCGCCTTCTTTCACCTTGCCCGTAAGAATGTCGTTGACCGCCTGATCCTGACTTTCGCACACGTAGGCCGAGCCGGTGAATTTCAGGATATTGGCGTCCACGCCAGCAGTTTTCACAATACAGCCGTCGCGGGCGATATTGCCGAACAGAACGGCCAGACCACCATCCTGGCTGAACGCGTGTTCTTTCGAACGAATCACGCCGCCTTCGCGGTCGGTGTCCAGTTCCTTGTACCGGTTGGACTGGCTGAACGCCTGTGTGGTGCGCACGCCGCCGGGGGCGGCCTTGAACAGCTCCTGCGCCTTTGGATTGTTGGCGACCTTGATGTCCCAGTTGGCGATCGCCTCGCCCATTGTGGCCGAATGTACCGTGTTGCATTCCTCGTGCAGCAGGCCTGCGCGGCTGAGCTCTCCGAGGATCGAGAAGATACCTCCGGCGCGGTGGACGTCTTCCATGTGCACATTTTCGGTGTTGGGCGCGACTTTGCACAGGCAGGGAACGCGGCGGCTCAGGCGGTCCATGTCGGACATGGTGAAATCAACGCCGCCCTCATGCGCGATGGCCAACAGATGAAGCACCGTATTGGTGGACCCGCCCATGGCGATGTCGAGGCTCATGGCGTTTTCGAATGCTTCGAAGGTGGCAATCTCGCGTGGGAGAAAACCTTTTTCATCCAGATCATAATGGCGCTTGGTGATCTCGACGATGCGGCGGCCTGCCTCAAGGAACAGCTCTTTGCGGTCGGCATGTGTCGCCAGTGTCGAGCCGTTGCCCGGCAGAGCCAGGCCCAATGCTTCGGCCAGACAGTTCATCGAGTTCGCAGTGAACATGCCAGAACAGGACCCGCAGGTTGGGCAGGCATTCTCTTCGATGTGTTGAACCTGTTCGTCGGTGAATCTGTCGTCCGCCGCGGCGACCATGGCGTCGACGAGGTCGATTTTCTTGGCATCCAGATCTGCGATATCGATCTTGCCGGCCTCCATCGGCCCGCCCGAAACAAATATAGCAGGGATGTTCAGGCGCATCGCGGCCATCAGCATGCCGGGGGTGATCTTGTCGCAATTCGAAATGCAGACCATGGCGTCGGCACAATGCGCGTTGACCATGTATTCGACCGAATCCGCAATGACTTCGCGCGAGGGCAGCGAATACAGCATCCCGTCATGGCCCATTGCGATGCCGTCATCCACCGCGATCGTGTTGAATTCTTTTGCAACGCCACCGGCGGCCTCGACCTCGCGCGCAACCATCTGACCCAGGTCCTTCAGGTGGACGTGACCGGGCACAAACTGGGTGAACGAGTTGACGATGGCAATGATCGGTTTGCCGAAATCATCGTCTCCCATGCCGGTGGCGCGCCAAAGGCCGCGTGCGCCAGCCATGTTGCGGCCATGGGTTGAGGTTCTGGATCGGTACAATGGCATGATGCTGTTTCCCTGTTGCCTCGGGTTGCATGTCTTGGGGTTCGTACGTTATAGCGCACGTACCACATGTGCGCTATAACGCACAAGAGGATTCGCGGGACGATGAGATGGACTCTGACGATATAACGCTGAAACTGCGAGACGTGCGTGCGGCATCGGGCCTGAGCCTGTCGAAAGTGGCCAAGATGACGGGCGTGAGCAAAGCCATGCTGGGGCAGATTGAGCGCGGCGAATCCAGCCCGACCATCGCAACGCTGTGGAAAATTGCCAAGGGGTTTCAACTACCGCTCAGCGCGCTGATCGATACGATGAACGGGGACCCTTCGGTATTTCAGACCGTAACTTTCCCCGGCACGATCGAGGTCAAGATCGTCTTTCCATTCGATCCCGCTCTGGGGGCCGAGACGTTCCACGTCAACCTCAAGCCGAACCAAAGCCACGAGTCGCCCGCCCACGCGACAGGCGTGACCGAGGAGGTCTTTGTTCTGAACGGCACGCTTGAGATCCTGCGCGGAGACGAGTGGGTTTCCCTACAGGCCGGGCAGGGGTTGCGTTTCGCGGCCGATCTTCCGCACGGGTATCGCGCCGGTCCAACGGGGGCGGCCTTTCTGAACATGCATCATTACGCCCAACACACCGAATTTGTAGAGAACGGCAAGGCCCATTCATGACCGCATTTTTCGACAGCCTGACCATCGTCGACGCCATCGGCTCTTTCGGGGCCTTGATCGTGGTCGCCGCGTATTTCGCAACACAGATGCGGATGATGAACTCGGATGATCTGGCCTTTCCGGTGATCAACCTGCTGGGCTCGGTGCTGATCGTCTATTCCCTGCTTCAGAATTTCAATCTCGCTTCAATGTTGATCGAGGGGTTCTGGATTCTGATCAGCCTCATTGGGATTATCCAACATTTCCGCCTGCGCAGCGCCAAGTGAGCGCTATCCAGCCTTGAACCCCTATGCTGCCGGGTATAGGGAAAAATCAAGCGCGCTTAGGGGAGGCTTTGATGCAGGACGATCCAAAAACCCTCGTATCCACTGAATGGCTGGCCGCGCATTTGAAGGATCCGGATCTGCGGATTCTGGACGGGTCGTGGTACTTGCCCGCGCAAAATCGTGATGCACGGGCGGAATATGACGCAGGCCACATCCCCGGGGCGCGGTTCTTTGACATAGACGAGATATCAGATCACCGTTCCGACTTGCCGCATATGGCGCCTCCGGTCGAGAAATTCATGTCGCGCCTGCGGGCGATGGGTGTGGGCGACGGTCATCAAGTCGTGGTTTACGATGGTGCTGGGCTGATGTCGGCTGCGCGCGTCTGGTGGCTGTTCCGTCTGATGGGGCAGGAAAACATCGCAGTTCTGGATGGTGGATTCCCCAAATGGCAGGCGGAAGGGCGCGAGGTCGAAGACCTGCCGCCAGTCATCCGTGATCGTCATATGACCGTCCGGGTGCAAAATCAGCTTGTTCGGGATGTCACGCAAGTTTCCGCCGCCGCCAAGCTGGGTGATCATGAGATCATCGACGCCCGTTCTGCCAGCCGGTTTTCCGGGGCCGAAGCCGAACCGCGCGAGGGGCTGCGCTCGGGGCATATTCCGGGTTCACGCAATGTCCCCTTTGGCCAGTTGCTGAACGCCAATGGTACCATGAAGTCGCCGGAAGAGTGCCGCGCCATTTTCGAGGCCGCGGGCGTCGATCTGTCGAAACCGGCGATCACCTCGTGCGGGTCTGGCGTGACCGCCGCGATCCTCAGCCTTGCGCTTGAGCGCATGGGCAAGAAAGACCACTCGCTTTATGACGGCTCATGGGCTGAATGGGGCGCCTTCCCGACCCTGCCCGTCGCAACCGGAGAGACCTGATGTTCGAGAACCTGAAACCGCAGCCTGCCGACAAGATCCTGGCGCTGATGCAGATGTACCGCGAAGACCCGCGTGATCAGAAGATCGACCTGGGCGTCGGCGTCTACAAAAACGCGGAAGGCATCACCCCGGTCATGCGCGCCGTCAAAGCGGCCGAGCAGCGCGTCTGGGAAGAGCAGGAAACCAAATCCTATACCGGGCTGGCCGGCGACCCGGCCTATGCGGATGCGATGATCGGGCTGATCCTCGGCACGTCGGTTGAGCGCGGCAACATCGCCGCCGTGGCGACGCCGGGCGGCACCGGCGCCTGCCGTCAGGCCTTCGAGATGATCCGTATGGCCAACCCGTCGGCCCGCGTCTTCGTGTCGAACCCGACATGGCCGAACCACTTGTCGATCCTGAACTACCTGGGGATCGAGACGGTTCCATACCGCTATTTCGATGGCGACACACGTGGCGTCGATTTCGACGGCATGATCGAAGACCTGAAGACCGCCAAGGCGGGTGACGTGGTTCTGCTGCACGGTTGCTGCCACAACCCGACCGGTGCCAACCTCAACATGGTTCAATGGCAGGAGGTCGTGAACCTGATCAACGCGCTTGGCCTCGTTGCGATGATCGACATCGCCTATCAAGGCTTCGGCGACGGCCTGGAAGAGGATGCGCAAGCAACACGTCTGGTCGCGTCTTCGGTCAAGGAATGCCTGATAGCGGCGTCATGCTCGAAGAATTTCGGCGTGTATCGCGAACGCACCGGTTTGCTGATGGCCATCAGCGCCGATGCCGGGCCGACCGCTTTGAACCAGGGTACATTGGCATTCCTGAACCGCCAGAATTATTCCTTCCCGCCCGACCACGGCGCGCGTGTTGTGACCACGATCCTGATGGACGAAGCCCTGCGCGCCGACTGGATGGCCGAACTGGAAGAGGTGCGCCTGTCGATGCTGGGCCTGCGTCGCCAACTGGCCGACGAACTCCAGCGTCTGAGCGGTTCGGACCGCTTCGGTTTCATCGCCCAGCACCGCGGCATGTTCTCGCGCTTGGGTGCGGCCCCGGAACTGGTCGAGAAACTGCGCGTTGAACACGGCATCTACATGGTTGGCGACAGCCGCCTGAACATCGCCGGTCTGAACGCCAACACCGTTCCGATCCTTGCGCAGGCGATTGTCGACGTCGGCGTCTGATTTTCAGGCATTGCCAAACAAGAAACCCGGGCACGAGTGCCCGGGTTTTTTTGTTTGGGTGGAAGTGGGCTCAGCCTTTCGAAAATTCGGGATAGGCTTCCATGCCCAGTTCGCCCATGTCGAGCCCGTTGATCTCTTCTTCCTCGCCCACCCGCAGGCCGACGGTGGCCTTGAGGATCGAGAACAGGATGAAGCTGACCACGAAGACGAAGATCCCGATGGCCGCGAAACCGATGATCTGGGTCACGAAGGACGCATCACCGTTGGTCCATGCCACGATGAAGGTGCCCCAGAAGCCCGCGATCAGGTGAACCGGGATGGCGCCGACCACGTCATCGATCTTCATCTTGTCCAGCAGCGGCACGGTGTAGACCACGATCACGCCACCGATGGCCCCGATGATCAGCGCCTGGAACAGCGACGGCGCCAGCGGTTCGGCGGTGATCGAGACCAGCCCGGCCAGCGCACCGTTCAGAACCATGGTCAGGTCGACCTTGCCATACATCACCTGTGTCAGGATCAGGGCGGCGACGGCACCGGCGGCGGCGGCCATGTTGGTGTTGGCGAAGATACGGCTGATATCGGCCATGTCTCCGATCGTGCCCATTGCAAGCTGCGAGCCGCCGTTGAAGCCGAACCAACCCAGCCACAGGATGAACGTCCCCAGGGTTGCCAGCGCCAGGTTAGAGCCGGGGATAGGCACAACTTTGCCTTCCTTGTTGTATTTACCGATACGCGGGCCCAGTACGATGGCACCGGCCAGAGCCGCGAAGCCACCCGCGGCGTGAACCAGGGTCGAGCCGGCGAAGTCGCTGAAGCCCATCTCGGACAACCAGCCGCCACCCCACTGCCAGGACGCTTCGATCGGGTAGATGATGCCTGTCAGGACGATCACGAAAAAGAAGAAGGGCCACAGTTTGACGCGCTCGGCCATGGTGCCCGATACAATGGACGCGGTGGTGGCGCAGAACATCAGCTGGAAGAAGAAGTCCGATCCGACGGATGCATAAGACAGGTCGGTTTCGACACCTTCCAGACCAACCGGTTCCAGTGACGTTGGCGAGAACGCGCCCAGAATGCCGGTGATGGTCCAGCCGTCGCCCGGATACATCAGGTTGAAGCCCACCAGCCAATACATGATGGCTGCAAAGGAAAACAGGCCCATATTCTTGATCAGCTGCATGGCAACGTTCTTGGAACGCACCAGGCCGGCTTCGAGCATGGCAAAGCCCGCAGCCATCCAGAATACCAGAAAACCGCCGACCAGAAACAACAGCGAAGTCAGGATGTATTGGGTATGCTGCGCAGTCTCGCCGGTGGCCTCTTGCGCCAGGCCCATCTGCGGCAGCGCGACGATCGCCGCCGCAGGAATGAGAGATTTCATCAGGTTCATGTTCAGTCCTCGAATGATTGTCGGTCGCGGCGCCTACAGCGCCTCTTCGTTGGTTTCCCCGGTCCGCACGCGCAGCGCCTGCTCGACATCGAGGACGAAAATCTTGCCGTCGCCGATCTTTCCGGTCTTGGCGGTTTTGGTGATGGTCTCGACGATCTGGTCGGTCATCGCGGCAGGCACCACGATTTCCAGCTTGATCTTGGGCACGAAGTTCACCGCGTATTCGGCCCCCCGATAGATTTCGGTGTGGCCGGATTGCGAGCCGAAGCCCTTGATCTCGGTTACCATCATGCCGCGCACGCCGGCTTCGGTCAGTGCTTCGCGCACCTCCTCCAGCTTGAACGGCTTGATTGTCGCAATGATCAGTTTCACGTCTTTCCCCTCTGGTTCTCCGGTGGAACCGGTTTGTTTGCACCTGCAGAAAAATGCGCGACTGATCGTGGTAAGAAACGGCTCTTGAGGGCCAAAGGATCGCCAAACGGCGAAAAATTGCACATTATTTGCACAAAATAGGCACGCTGATTAAATAATAGGCAGTATTGTGAGGGGAAATTTCGGAAATTCGGACCTCTACATACTCAGATCACCGGGGTATGGTGGCGCAAAAGAAAACCTGGGCAGAGTTTGAGCATGACTGAGTCCAAGCGACGCAAGCCGAAATTGGTTGCGGATAAAAGGTACCCGTCAAAGGGTCGTAAACCGTCGGCATCCAAGCGCCCGGCGGGCAAGAAGGCGACGGCTCGCAAAACCACCTCACGCAAAACTGCGCGCAAAAAGACGCGCAAAAGATCGGGGGGCAAAGGCGGCGGCATCTTGCGTCGTTTCTTCCGTTGGGTCTGGCGCATGGTCTGGGGTCTGACCTGGCGGGTCGGAGCGGTCGTGGCCATCCTGATCGCCCTGGCGGTGGGTGTCGTCTATTCCTCGTTGCCTGAGTTGGATGCCTTGTTGGACGGCCGTGCGCGCGGGTCTGTCACGCTGCTGGACCGCGACGGCAAAGTGTTTGCCTGGCGGGGCGACCAGTTTGGCGGGGTGATCACTGCTGATACGGTGTCGCCGCATCTGAAAAACGCCGTCATCGCGACCGAGGACAAACGGTTCTATCGCCATTTCGGGGTCAGCCCGCGCGGTGTGGCAAGCGCCGTGCGCATCAACCTGAGCGAAGGGCGCGGCCCGTTGTCCGGGCATGGCGGGTCAACCATAACGCAGCAAACGGCCAAACTGCTGTGTCTGGGCGTGCCTTATGATCCGACAGAATGGGAATCAGAGGCCGCCTATGAAGCCGATTGCCGTCAGGGATCGCTGTGGCGCAAGGCCAAAGAGGCCATTTATGCAATGGCAATGGAGGTGAAATACTCCAAGGATGAGGTTCTGACGATCTACCTGAACCGGGCTTTCCTTGGTGCAGGCGCGCGCGGGTTCGAGGCCGCAAGCCAGCGGTACTTTGGCAAGTCCGCCGCCGAAGTCTCGCCGGCCGAGGCAGCGATGTTGGCCGGGCTGTTGGTTGCGCCCACACGCTATGCGCCGACGAACAATCTGCAACGGTCGCAGGACCGGGCCCGCCTTGTAATCGGTCTGATGGAGGATCAGGGCTATCTGACCGCCGCGCAGGCCAGCGAGGCGCGGGCGCGCCCGGCCCAACTGTCCGAGGCGGCGGCTGCCCGGGCCGGGGGATATTTTGCAGATTGGGTCATGGCCAGCGGGCCCGAGTTCTTTACCCGCAACACGACCGAAGATGTGGTGATCCGGACAACCTTGGATCAGCGCATTCAGACCTCTGCGGAAGAGGCGCTGAAGTTCATCTTTCAGGAAAAAGTGCGCGAAGGATCAAAGGCGCAGGCGGCCATTGTGGTGATGTCGGCCGACGGTGCGGTGCGTGCGATGGTTGGTGGGCGCAAGACACGCGTGTCTGGCGCGTTCAACCGGGCGACGCAGGCGTTGCGACAGACAGGGTCATCGTTCAAGCCATTCGTTTACGCCACCGCGCTGGAACTTGGATATTCGCCGCTGGATACGGTGATGGATGAACCCTATTGCGTCGATATTCCGGGGTCAGGCCAGTGGTGCCCCAAGAACTACACCAACAAGTATTATGGGCGGGTGACCTTGGCGGATGCGCTGAAAAACTCGCTTAACATACCGGCGGTGAAAGTGGCCGAGATTTCCGGCCTGGACAATGTTCGGACGGTCGCCAGCGGCTTTGGGATTGCCAGCGACCTGGCACAGGGGCCTGCGCTGGCGCTTGGTGCATCTGAAAGCACGTTGATCGAGATGACCGGGGCTTATGCAGGCATCCTGAATGGTGGGTCACAGGTTGAACCTTATGGGCTGACCGAACTGAAGCTGCTGGGCGACGAAACACCCGTCATGGTCACGACGACCGGTATTGGCGAGAGGGTGATCAATGAAAAGGCCGCCAAACAGCTGACCTGGATGATGGAGCGCGTGGTCTCTGAAGGAACCGGCGGGCGGGCCAAATTGCCCGGCTGGCAGGTGGCCGGCAAGACCGGAACGACCCAGGCCGCGCGCGACGCGTGGTTCATCGGGTTCACGGCGGATTATGTGACCGGGGTCTGGATGGGGTATGATGACAACACGCCCTTGTCCGGCGTGACCGGTGGTGGCTTGCCGGCCGAGATCTGGAAAGAAACCATGCTGCGCGTGACCGAGGGGATGACACCCACGCCCTTGCCGATGATGGCGCCGGAACCACCGGTTCAGGTTGCCCAGCCGCAGCCCCGCCGAAAGCGCGGAGGTTTTGCCAATGACATCAACAATCTGCTGAAGAACATTTTCGGCGGCAACTAAAGCAATCTCGAAACGCCAAAACAAAAAAAGGCGGTGCCCGGTGCACCGCCTTTTGTTTTTTCTTACTTTCGTTACTCAGACGCTTGCGTCCAATGCAGATAGGATCGCGTCGCCCATTTCGCTGGTCGAGACGGGCTGAACGCCCTCATCCGCAAGCAGGTCGCCGGTGCGAACGCCGTCGGCCAGAACCTTCTCGATCGCAGCTTCCAGCCGATCGGCTTCCTCACCCTGATCAAAGCTGTAGCGCAGAGCCATCGCAAAGCTGAGAATGCAGGCGATCGGGTTGGCTTTGCCCTGACCTGCGATATCGGGGGCAGATCCGTGTACGGGCTCGTACATTGCCTTGGGGCGTCCATTGGCCATCGGCGCGCCCAGCGACGCCGACGGCAGCATACCCAGAGACCCGGTCAGCATCGCGGCGCAGTCGGAGAGGATGTCACCGAACAGGTTGTCGGTCAGGATCACGTCGAACTGTTTCGGCGCGCGCACCAGCTGCATGGCACCGTTGTCGGCGTACATATGGCTCAGCTCAACTTCGGGGTAGTCAGCGGAAACGCGGTTGACCACTTCGCGCCACAGGATGCCCGATTCCATCACGTTGGCTTTTTCCATCGAGCACAGCTTTTTGTTCCGGCGCATCGCCAGTTCAAAGGCCGAGCGTGCGGCGCGTTCAATCTCGGATTCGGTGTAACGCTGGGTGTTGATGCCGACGCGTTCATTGCCTTCCTCGAAGATGCCGCGCGGTTCACCGAAGTAGACGCCCGAGGTCAGTTCGCGCACGATCATGATATCCAGACCGGCAACGATGTCTTTCTTCAGCGACGAGAAGTCAGCCAGCGCGTCAAAGCACTGGGCCGGGCGCAGGTTCGAATACAGGTCCATTTCCTTGCGCAGGCGCAGCAGGCCGCGCTCGGGCTTGAGGCTGAAATCCAGATCGTCGTATTTCGGACCACCGACAGCGCCCAGCAGAACCGCGTCGACCTCTTGCGCCTTGGCCATCGTCTCATCGGACAAAGGCTTGCCGTGGGCGTCATAGGCGGCACCGCCGACCAGATCCTCGCTCACGTCAAATTGAAGACCGCGATTGGCGCCGAACCAATCGATGATTCTGCGCACTTCGGCCATGACTTCCGGGCCAATTCCGTCTCCGGGCAGGATAAGGAGCGAAGGGTTGGACATGAAGGGTCTCCTTGCGTTTTGTTGCACAGGGCCTAGCGTCTGCGTTGCATCGGGTCAATGAGACGAACCTGCCAAAACAGAAGGAAAACACATGCTGACTCCTGGAAATCCGGTTCCTGCGCTGAAAATCGAAACTGTTGCCCATGGCAGCTTCGATCTTGACGCGGACAAGGGCGAAAACGGGACGCTGGTGATTCAATATCGCGGGCTGCATTGCCCGATCTGCATCAAGCAGATGGCCGAGGTCGAAGCGGCGCTGGATGACTTTGCGGCGCTGGGCGTCGAGGTCATCATGATCACCACCGATACAGCCGAGCGCGCGGCGGAAACCGCCGAAAAAGCCGGAGCGTCGCGCCTGCGTGTGGGTCACAGCCTTCCCCTGTCCGCCGCGCGGGATGATTGGGGCCTTAACATCTCGACCAAGCGCGAAGGCAGCGCCGAACCGGACCTGTTCGCAGAGCCGGGGCACTTCTACATCGCACCCGACCGCACGCTGTACTATGCATGGCAACAGACCACGCCTTTCGGTCGCCCGTCCATGTCGGATATTGCGGGTGGTTTGAAATTCACATTGGGCAACAACTATCCCGCGCGTGGAACTTATACCGGTCCGCTTTGACCCTCAAAGAGCGGCTTTGAGCCCTTCTGCCAACAAATCCCAGACTCTGCGGATGCGCGGGGTCTGGCGCATGGCCTGAGGTGCGGCCAGCCACACGGGTAGAATCGGGATGTCTACATCCAGCGGCAGGATTTCCACGTCGGGGTCGGCTTGGGCAACCTGTACCTGGCTGAAGCCTATGCCACAGCCTGCCCGGATCAGTTCCCAATAGGCGCTTTGCAGGTCACAGCGGGTGGCAAAACTGTCGCGGCTGGCTGGCCACCCCTTTTCACGCATGGCTTTGATGATCTCCTGGTTCGCGTCAAACCCTACCAGATCATGCGTAAACAGTTCTTCGGGTGTCTTGGGGCGCCCCTTCCGGTCCAGATAGGACTTTTCCGCACAAAAGCACAGCGGCACATCCCCGAGATAGCGGGAAATGAGATCCACCTGCGCAGGGCGATACATCCGCACGGCGATATCCGCCTCTCGATAGAGCAGATTCTCGGTGGTGTCAGTGGCCACCAGTTCAAGCTGGATCGTGGGCTCCTGCTCGCGGATGGACGCCAGTATCGGTGGCAGCAGGTGATGCGAGGCAAAGACGGATGCGGTGATGCGCACCGAACCTTCAAGCTGTTGCGATTGCCCCGCAGCGGCAAGACTGAACGCGGTCATGGCGCTGTGCATCTGCTGGGCCATCGGCAAAAGCTGTGAACCCGCTTCGCTGAGCTTCAGACCACGCGCGTGGCGATCGAAAAGAGAGACACCCAGCTCATCCTCGAGGTTTTGGACCTGCCGCCCCAAAGTGGGTTGGCTGCGATTCAGATGTCGGGCGGCGGCGGACAGCGATCCCGTCTCGGCCACGGCCAGAAAGCACTGGATCAGAGACCAATCTGCATGTGTCAGAGCTTTGTCCATTCAGAAATGAATACACGTTCTGCAAATTGCGGCAATTCCTTGCGCGAAGTGAATGGCTAGATTGATCTCAGTCAGGAGGCAAACATGGCACAATCTGCACTGGTACTGGGTGCAACAGGTCGTTTTGGACGCAATGCAGCCCTGGCGTTCAGGCGCGCGGGCTGGGACGTGACAGAATTTGACCGCAGGTCTGATTCGCTGTCACAGGCGGCGCGCGGCGTGGACGTCATCGTGAACGGATGGAACCCGCCCTATCCCGATTGGGCGCGCGATGTGCCGGTGCTGACCAAACGGGTGATAGATGCGGCCTCAGATACGGGGGCGACCGTGATCGTGCCGGGCAATGTCTACGTATTTGGTGAAAATACGCCGGGTCCATGGTTGGGCGGGACTCCGCATCAGGCCACCAACCCTCTGGGCCGGGTTCGGATCGAGATGGAAGAGGCCTATCGCGCGTCAACCGTGCGCACCATCCTTTTGCGCGCCGGGGATTTCATCGACACCAATGCATCCGGAAACTGGTTCGATCAGGTCATGATCAAGCGTCTTTCGCGCGGTCAGTTCGTTTACCCCGGCGATCCGCACGCGCCGCACGCTTGGGCCTTTCTGCCTGATCTGGCCCGCGCCGCCGTCGCGCTGGCTGAGATGCGGCAAGACCTTCCCCGTTTTTGCGATGTTCCCTTTGAAGGGTACACTTTGACCGGGACGCAGATGGCTCAATCGCTTTCGCAAGTCACCGGCCGGCCGGTTGCAGTGCGACGCATGAATTGGTGGCCGCTGCAATTGGCCCGCCCGTTCTGGCGCATGGCCCTTCATTTGATCGAGATGCGGTACCTCTGGCACGTGCCGCATCAATTGGATGGCGGCTATATGAAAGAATTGCTGGCCTCGTTTTCTGACACGAACCTGGAGGATGCCTTGCGTTCCGCCATTTCGCCCCAACGTGCCGCTTCATCGCCAACAACCGGGAACAGGGGCGAGGTTCTAGGGTAGGATTATGTCAACCCAGACCAGTCGATGTCTGCTGGCGCGTCGGGCACTGTCGTACAGCGTGTCACCTTCCACGGGCCAGACAATGCCGGTTTCCAAGATTTGCAGATCACTGGACGGCAACACGTAGTCAACGCGCATTTCCCCGGTGGCTTTCCATTCGACCGTTGCTGATGACCCCGATGGATCCTTTGGTATCGGGTCCTGCACCTTGGGATCGGTCAAAAGCGCGCGAATGGCCTGTTTGTGGCCTTCTCCGCGGCTCGGGTCGAGATTGGCGTCCGCAGCTATCACGAAGGGGCCTTGAGGAACTGGCCCCAGACCGCCATTCAACAAAACCGACCACAGGCGAATCTCATCCCTGTTGCGCAGACCGTTGCGATCCTCGGGTCCGTCAAAAACCGGTGGGGCGGCGTGAAAGGTCATCAGGCTGAATCGCCCCTGCGGGGTTTCGATGGGAAGAACCCAATGCACGGTCGAGGACAGGCGCTGAATGTCGTGCGCAGCTTCAGACGGGAAGGGAAGCCCATCACTGCGTGGCAAAGCAGCCCCAGGCAGATCTTTCCACCGCAGATCGGTGTAATCCTGAACGTCATCGGTCATGATTTCGAAACGGGACAACACCGCCACCCCTCCGTGGCCGGTGAACTTCCCCCAGCCCTGCGCGTCGCCGGGGCCTTGCGTTTTGCCATCACCGTCCAGATCCAGCGGCGTTTCCAGCCCAGCATTTGGTTGGGCGGAAAAGTGATAGGGGAAATCCAGGCCCGCCTCGCGCAGTTTCTCGGACAGGGCGCTCAGGGCCGCGCCTTCCAGATCCCAGTCGATGCCTTGCAGGGCAATGACATCAGGTCGCGCAGCGGCAATGACCTCGACAACGGCTTCAACCTGCGCATCATCCCGCTGGATGTCGCGCAGCAGCAGGCCGGGACCGTTTCTGCTGAGTTCAGTGTTGTAGGTGGAGATGCGATAAACCTCTGCCTGCACCGATAAAGGCAGCAGCAGCAGGGCAAGGGCACGGATCATGCGGCTTGCGTTGTCTCGCTAGTCGAATAGGCGCGGCGCTTTTCTACGATCAGACCCGCGATGCGAAGCGTCGCCATGCCGCGCATGATCATGCTGGCGGGAAGGAAGGCCCAAGCGCACATGGTCCAGATCAACGTTTGCGGATTGCTCAGCGAGATCGGGGCGACGACGCTACTCATGAGCTTGATGACGGCCGGAATGAGGAAGGGAAGCAGAACACCAATGCAGATATTCAGGCGACCATCGCGTTGCAGGCGGGTGACAACATCGCCGCCCTTGGTGGGATCAAACAACGGTAGATTGGTCCAAACGTTGAAGGCGCCATTACCCGTGGGCCAGCCACGCACTTTGACCGCGTAGGCAAAGCTGGCGACGGTGACCAAGGCGGCCACATAGGCCACACTGGCTGCGATCCGAACCAATTCGATCAACGGCTGGCCCGCATCCAAGGGCAGCATCAGCACGATCAATCGAACCGGGGAATAGGGAAAGTCCGCGACATTCGCGACGGCCAGACCCGCGGTGTAGGCAAACGCGGTCAGCTCAGTCGGCTCATAGGCGTTTTTGCAAACCAGGGTCAGAAAGGTGACCATCGACATCAGCCCGACAAACCGCAGACGGTTCACCGGCGGCGCATCGCGAAATTCAATAAAGCTGGGAAAGGCAGAATTGTACTCGGCGAATGTCAGGATGAACGCGAGAATCGCGAGGAAGACCAGAATCTCGGTCCCGTTCGTCGATGATACAGGCAGGTACAACGCGGGTGTCAGCACCATCAGTGCCACAAGTATTCCGCGTATCGCCGCCCCTGTTGTGCGCGCAATCACTATCCGAACCCTTTTTCAAACCGGATAAGTCGATCTTCGCCGACTTACATTCCAACTTGTGCCCATCGTCTCGAGTTTTTGACGGATGCCTCTTTAGCGCCAACATGGACGATAAGCGGCATTTCGCTCAAGACAGGGTGCAGAAAACACGTGATTTCGGGCAAAATGATGGCGCAACTGGTGCGGGATTGCATCATTTTCGACGCAAATCCGACGTGTATCGCAATGTGAGACCAAGATGTTGTGGTTCTGGTAAAATCAACCCCAAGAATGAGAACGGGACCGCCTTGGCGACCCCGTTAGGTTGAGTATCCAAAGAATCGGCTAAGGCCTTACACCCAGGGGCGGGCCTGACTTGCGTGATCCTCGAATTTGTCGATGTGGTGATCTTTCTCCATGGTCAGACCGATATCGTCCAGACCGTTCAGCAGACAGTGCTTGCGGTGCGGATCGATATCGAATTCGATCACGACCCCATCCGAAGTGGTGATCTGCTGATCTTCCAGGTGCACGGTCATGCGGGCGTTCTCACCCTTATGTGCGTCTTCCATCAGGATCGCGTGGTGTTCTTCCTCGACCACGATCGGCAGGATGCCGTTCTTGAAGCAGTTGTTGAAAAAGATGTCGGCAAAGCTGGTCGAGATCACGACTTTGATGCCGAAATCCTTGATCGCCCAGGGTGCGTGTTCGCGCGACGAGCCGCAGCCGAAATTGTCGCCGGCGACCAGAATTTCGGCCTCGCGATAGGCGGGTTTGTTCAGGACGAACTCTTCGTTTTCCTGCCCGTCATCATGATAGCGCATTTCATCAAACAGCACGACGCCAAGGCCGGACCGTTTGATGGTTTTCAGATGCACTTTGGGAATGATCATATCGGTGTCGATATTGATCAGTGGCATCGGGGCGGCCACCCCGTGGACTTTTTCAAACTTTTCCATGTCTGCACTCCTGCAGGAGAGGGCCGCGCCCGTATCCCGCGATTAAGCTTCTTTCGCTTCTGTTGTTTCGTCCTTGGGTGCGTTCTTGACGAAGAACGCCATGAACACCAATCCGAACCCGTTGAACAGCATCTCGATGCCCAGCAGGATACCCAGAAGGCTCAGCAAAGCGGCGGGTTCGCTGCTTGCATAAGACCAGATGATACCTGCGAGGATGATCGACAAGATGCCCGAGATCATCGTGGGCCAGAAAAACTGTGTTCCTTTCATCTGGAACGACAGAATGACCCGCGCGATGCCACCTGCCATGAACAGGATCAGCATCACGGTCGCCAGCGTCAGTGTTCCCTGAAGCGGATGATCCAGAAAGGACCAGCCCAGGAACAGCATGACCGCACCCATGATAAGTGACAGAATCTTGTTGCCTGTGCCTTCGACGGTGAAACCGCCGACCACTTGCATCGCGCCTGCAATCAGCAGCAGCGCACCGGTTACGACCGTTACGGCAAGCGAAGCCGCAATCGCATTGCCCAGCGCAAAGACGCCGAACGCAATTGATAGAAGCCCCAGCAGGAGCCATTTGACCCAGTCACTCATTTGTTCAATCCCTCAAATATCTAGATATGAGGGCACCTTACATCAATTCACGGACGTCTGTCAGCCGTCCCGTGATTGCCGCTGCGGCAGCCATTGCCGGGCTCAGCAGATGTGTGCGCCCGCCCCGGCCCTGACGGCCTTCGAAGTTGCGGTTCGAGGTCGCGGCACAGCGTTCGCCCGGTTGCAACTGGTCGGGGTTCATCGCCAGGCACATCGAACAGCCTGCCAGACGCCATTCGAACCCGGCCTCTTTGAAGATGTCGGCCAGGCCTTCTTCTTCGGCCTGGGCGCGGACCAGCCCCGAACCAGGCACGACCATGGCGCGCATCCCGTCCTTGATCTTCTTGCCTTTCAGGATTTCGGCCGCGGCACGCAGGTCTTCAATACGTCCGTTGGTGCAGGACCCGATAAAGACGGTGTCAATCTCGACATCGCTCAGCTTCTGACCGGCTTTCAGACCCATATACTCGATTGACCGGCGGGCCGCCTCGACCTTGCCGCCTTCGAAATCCTCGGGGTGCGGCACGGTTGCAGTGATCGGCAGAACATCCTCGGGGCTAGTGCCCCAGGTGACGACAGGCGCGATGTCTTCGCCGCGAATCGTGACAACCTTGTCGAAATGCGCGCCTTCGTCGGTGTAGAGTGTTTTCCACCAATTCATCGCGGCTTCCCACTGCGCACCTTTCGGCGCATGCGGACGGCCTTTGACATATTCGAACGTGGTCTCATCCGGTGCAATCAGTCCTGCGCGTGCGCCGCCTTCGATGGCCATGTTGCAGACGGTCATGCGGCCTTCCATCGACAGATTGCGGATGGCTTCACCGCAATACTCGATGACATAGCCGGTGCCGCCGGCGGTGCCGGTTTCGCCGATCACGGCCAGGGTGATGTCCTTGGCGGTCACGCCCGGCTGCAATTTGCCGGTGATTTCCACCTTCATGTTTTTGGATTTCTTCTGGATCAGGGTCTGCGTGGCCAGAACGTGTTCGACCTCGGACGTACCAATGCCATGGGCCAATGCGCCGAATGCGCCATGGGTGGCGGTATGGCTGTCGCCGCAGACGACGGTCATGCCCGGTAGGGTCCAGCCTTGTTCGGGGCCGACGATGTGCACGATGCCCTGACGGACGTCATTCACCGGGTAATAGTGAATGCCGAAATCCCGGGCGTTCTTGTCCAGCGCTTCGACCTGAATGCGCGATTCGGGGTTTTCGATCCCGTTCACCCGATCCGGTGTGGTCGGAACGTTGTGGTCCGGCACGGCAATGGTTTTTTCTGGGGCGCGCACCTTGCGGCCTGCCATACGCAGGCCTTCGAACGCCTGCGGGCTGGTGACCTCGTGGACCAGATGGCGGTCGATATACAGCAGGCAGGTGCCATCATCGGCTTCGTGCGCGACATGGGCATCCCAGATCTTGTCATAGAGTGTTTTGGGGGACATGTGTCCTCTCCCGTATGTAATGAGAAATAGCTGGCGAGTTGGCTCAGGCGACGGGTAGGCGCGCCAGGACCGTGCGGGCAGCCCCAAAGAACCGTTCGCGCAGACGCGCGCGGTCTTCCAGATTCTGTTCTTGGGCCACATTGAGTCTCATGCGGTTCAGATATACCGCGCCTTTGCTGCAATCAAGGTTCAAAACTGGTGTCAGACTTGCATCGCCTAGCATTGCTGTCCAAGCTGCCGTGCAGGAGGCGCGTATGAACCAAGACCTGATCCCCAGCTCGCTGACAGACCTTTACAACAACATGGTCGCGGGGTTCTCTTCCGAGCTTCAAGAACTGGTCGAGTTGGTGGTTACGCCGGGCTGGCGGCAGTATCAGTTGGTCATCATCCTTTTCATTTGGGCGCTGGCTTTCCTTCTGAAAGTTCTGACACAGCCGCGATGGGATGCCTGGACGCGCGCCCGCACCGGATGGCCGAAATGGCGGCTTCGCACCATGGTACAGCTGATGCAGCGGCTGACACTGGTCTATTTCGTGCTGCTGTCCTGGCTCTTGTATCAGGTTATGCAGCATGTCACCTGGCCGTCGCGCAGTTATCTCATTGGGATCATTGCAACTCTGGCAACTGCGTGGCTGGCGATTGCACTGGTGGCGAGGCTTGTCCGCAACCGGACGCTGCGACGGATATTCAAGTGGGCAATGTGGGTCTATGCAACGCTTGTTGCGTTGAATCTGACGGATGACGTGGCCGAATTCCTCGATGGGGTCGCGATTTCCGTCGGTGACCTGCATATTTCCTTGCTGGGCATTCTCAAGGCCATCCTGCTGATCGGAGTCCTGTTGACGCTGGCCCGCATCGGCACCCGCGCGGCCGAGCGTGGATTGCAGAGCAATGACGACATCACCCCGTCCATGCAGGTGTTGTTGGCCAAGGGAATTCAGGTGCTGCTGTATGGCGCGGTCTTTCTGGCTGCGATCCGCACGCTGGGCTTCGATCTGACCGGCATTGCGCTGTTGTCGGGCGCGATCGGCGTGGGCATCGGGTTCGGCCTGCAAAAAGTGGTGTCGAACCTCATATCGGGGATCATTATCCTGATGGATCGGTCGATCAAGCCAGGCGATGTGATCTCGCTGGGCGATACGTTCGGTTGGATCAATGCGCTGGGCGCACGCTATGTCTCGGTTGTCACGCGGGACGGGCGGGAATACCTGATCCCGAACGAGGACCTGATTACCAACCAGGTGGTGAACTGGTCGCATTCCGACAAATTCGTGCGGTTGGATCTGGATTTCGGCACCAGCTATGAGGATGACCCCCACAAAGTGCGGGCAACGGCGATCCGGGCTGTAAAGGCAGTGACCCGCGTATTGAGTGGCGGAAAACATGAACCGGTTTGCCATATCACCGGTTTTGGCGACAGCAGCGTGGATTACGTTCTGCGGTTCTGGATCAGCGATCCGACCAAAGGGCTGACCAATATCAGGGGCAATGTCTATCTTGCGCTGTGGGATGCGTTTCAGGATGAAGGCATCTCGATTCCCTTCCCGCAGCGCGAGGTTCGGCTTTTGTCGGAAAACGCAAACATGCAACAAATCGCAGAAGAGTGATCAACCCTGCGCGGGGCCGGACGCGCTTTCATTGAAATGTTGCATTCCCCTTGTTACCTTATTAGTACCCCGGCGCCGGGGTTTCACGGCGCGCAGCAAAGGAGGACTATGTCCTGTCACTACATACACAGGCGGGTTTGCCTGCCGAAGACGGGTCCCGTGTAATGGCCCACTCTCAGTCAATCAGCGACAAGCTGCTTGAGCGTATCCTTTCCTCACTTTCCGATGACAAGGCCGAAGACGTCGTGCAGATCAACCTGCAAGGCAAGTCGTCTGTCGCGGATCACATGGTCATTGCTTCGGGTCGGTCGACCCGTCAGGTCTCGGCCATGGCGGAAAAGCTGACGGATCGCATCAAGCAGGAATTCGGTTTCACCTCGAAGGTCGAAGGCAAGGATGCCGGCGATTGGGTGCTGATCGATACGGGCGACGTGATCGTCCATATCTTCCGCCCCGAAGTGCGCGAATTCTACCAGCTGGAAAAGATGTGGCTGCCCCAGGGCGGCAGCGCCTCGGCGAACTGAGGCGCCATCCCGGCCCGTATTGAGGGGCCGGAGGCGAGAGAGATATGCGTATCAGCATAGTTGCGGTCGGGCGATTGCGCTCCGGACCGGAGAAGTCCCTGCTTGATGATTACCTGACCCGCTTTGACCGGACCGGCCGTGGCCTGGGCCTTGGTCCCGCGCGGGTGATCGAGGTCGAGGACAAGAAAAACGCAGGCATGGGGGCCGAAGCCGCGTTGCTGCGCAAGGCGCTGCCCAAGGGCGCGGTGATCTGTACGCTGGACGAACGCGGGCGCGTGATGTCCTCGCCCGATTTTGCCAGGAAACTGGGTAGTTGGCGCGATGCGGGGCGGCAGGATCTGGCGCTGATCATCGGCGGAGCCGACGGAATAGACCCTGCTTTGCGGGCCGAAGCCGACTTTTCCCTCTCGTTCGGGTCGATGGTCTGGCCTCATATGCTGGTCCGTGTGATGCTGGCCGAGCAACTGTATCGGGCCGCGACCATTCTGTCAGGTGGCCCCTATCACCGGGTCTGACATGGCGCAGCTTCTGATCGTTTACCATTCGCGCACAGGCGGTGCCCGGCAGATGGCCGAAGCGGCGGCTGAATCGGCGCGGGCTGAGACCGAGGTTGAGCTTGTGCCTGCGGATCAGGCGGGGCCGGAGGATGTGCTGGCCGCCGACGGCTACATCTTCTGCGCGCCAGAGAATCTGGCGGCGATCTCGGGCTTGATGAAGGAATTCTTCGACCGTTGCTATTACCCGGTTCTGGGACAGATCGAAGGTCGCCCATATGCGCAGATGATTTGCGCCGGGTCGGACGGAGAGAATGCAGCCTGCCAGATCGCACGGATCGCCACTGGATGGCGGTTGAAAGAGGTCCAGTCGCCGCTGATTGTCTGCACGCACGCGCAAACGCCCGAGGCCATTCTGGCCCGGAAAACCATTCCGGAAGATCAGCTGGATCGGTGTCGCGAGATCGGCGCCGCGTTGGGTGCGGGCCTGGCCATGGGGATTTTCTGAAGGTCAGTTCAGTTCGACCAACGTCGTGTCTGCGTTCCAGCCATCCACATTGCACCGGGCCTGAATCTGCACCTGTGAAACGTTTTCCGGAATCACCACGCCGCCAAGCGAGCGGGTAAAAGGTTGTTCTGTCTCGTGCGGGTGGTGCAGCACCCGCAGTCCCAGTTCATTCCCGTCCATGTCCAGAACGCGCCAGCCGTCGGCGTAATGATCCCAGCCTGTATCGGGATGCCGGATCGTCACGTCGAACCGCCATGTGTCACCGGTGGCACTGGCGCGGACCTGTTCGATTGTCGGCGGGTCGGCAAGGGCAGGTACAGCCAGAAGGGCGCTGAGAATCACATATCGCATGGTTCGAACCTAGGGTTTAATGCCGCGCTTGGGGATCACGTCTCTGTGTTCGGGCGTTGGGCCATGAGGATCGCGCGGGAATGCGATGCAAACTCGCGGCGATACAGGACACCGAATGTGATCATCGTGCCCAACACCAATGCCATCGGTCCAAGAAACCACGCCAGCGAAGCAAGGGCGAAATAGGTGGCGCGGAGACCGCGGTTGAAGCTGCGGGCGGCGGTCACGCAGATCTCGGCCGCCTGACCGGCCCGAGGATAGGCGTTTGGGTCTTCAGGATCGTTTGGAACCGAGGCCATCAAAACGGCGCAATACCCAAAAAGGCGATGTGCCCAGACGTATTTCAGAAAAGCATTGGCCAGCAGCAGGACAACCACAAGTATCTTGATTTCCCAGACCATCGCCGGTGCGCTGCCGATGGCAAGATCCGTCGCCACCCCGGCCAATCGTTCGGTATTGCCCAACAGGGCCAGACCGCCCCCGATGGCAATCATCGTGGTCGAGGCGAAAAAGGTGCTGCCTTGCCGCATGGCAGCCACGACCTGTGCATCGAACATCCGTGGCTGACGCGTCACCATCTCGTGCATCCAGTCGCGGCGGTAGCCATCCATCACAAGGGCGACGGACGGCTTCTGTGGTGACGGGTGTTCGATCTTCCATCCGATCCACAGCCACGCACCCAGCAATATTGCAATGGCAGCATAATCCAGAGGGGAAAATAGGGCGGCACGTTCGATCCAGGTCATGGCGCGACAGTACGACCGGACATCGGAACTTGCCAGAGTGGTAAATTGGTAATATTATTTTACCAAAGGGAGGGATGCCATGGAAATGCCAAAGCCAAGCCCGGACGTACTGAACCGGAAAAGCGCGATCGTTTCGCGGCTGTCGCGGGTTTTGCCGGATACGGCAATTATCCATGATCCGGCTGAAACCCGAGCCTATGAGTGCGATGCCCTGACGGCTTACAAATGCCCGCCGATGCTGGCCGTGCTGCCGTCGAGCACGCAGGAAGTCTCGGACGTTTTGCGCATCTGCCATGAAGAAGGCGTGCCTGTCGTGCCGCGCGGTGCGGGTACGTCGCTGGCCGGCGGGGCATTGCCAACGGCTGATTGCGTCATTCTGGGCGTCGCGCGGATGAATGAGGTGCTGGAGGTTGACTATGACAACCGTTTCATCAGGGTGCAGACGGGCCGCACCAATCTGAGCGTCACCGGCGCGGTCGAGGAGGAGGATTTCTTTTATGCGCCTGATCCTTCCTCGCAA
This sequence comes from Ruegeria sp. HKCCD6428, assembly GCF_013110595.1. Lineage (NCBI taxonomy): Bacteria > Pseudomonadati > Pseudomonadota > Alphaproteobacteria > Rhodobacterales > Roseobacteraceae > Ruegeria > Ruegeria sp. HKCCD6428. The sequence goes on along the minus strand of NZ_WVQX01000010.1, from coordinate 100,859 downwards.
CTGGCATGTGCCATTGCCGGCAATATCGCGATGAATTCAGGTGGCGCACATTGCCTGAAATATGGCGTGACAACGAACAACCTTCTGGGCGTGACCATGGTGATGATGGATGGCAGTGTCGTCGAGATCGGCGGCGCGCATCTGGATGCGCCCGGTCTGGACCTTTTGGGCGTCATTTGCGGCTCGGAAGGTCAGTTGGGCGTGGTGACCGAAGCAACACTGCGCATTCTGCGCAAGCCCGAAGGCGCGCGGCCGGTTCTGATGGGGTTCGACGACAACGAAGTCGCGGGTCAGTGTGTTTCTGACATTATCAAATCGGGCATTCTGCCGGTCGCGATCGAGTTCATGGACACGCTGTGCATAAAAGCCTGCGAAAACTTTGCACACGCCGGATACCCCGATTGCCATGCGCTGTTGATTGTCGAAGTGGAAGGGTCGGAAGCCGAAATCGCCCATCAACTGTCGAAAATCATCGAGATCGCCAAGCGCCACAACCCGGTCGAGTTGCGAGAAAGCCAGTCAGCCGAAGAAAGCGCAAAAATATGGCTTGGCCGGAAATCCGCATTCGGCGCCATGGGGCAGTTGAACGACTATATGTGTCTTGACGGTACGATCCCGGTGTCGGCCCTGCCGACGGTGCTGCGCCGTATCGGCGAGTTGAGTGAAGAATTCGGTCTGCCTGTTGGGAACGTTTTTCACGCAGGAGACGGGAACATGCATCCGCTGATCCTTTTCGATGCCAACAAACCGGGTGATCTGGAAAAATGCGAGGCATTCGGGGCCGAAATTCTGAAACTATGCGTGGACGAAGGCGGTTGTCTGACCGGTGAGCATGGCGTGGGCATCGAGAAGAGGGATCTCATGTCGCATCAATATGCGCCTGCCGATCTTGAGGCGCAGATGGCGGTAAAGGACGTTTTTGACCCCAAATGGCTGCTGAATCCTGCGAAAGTTTTCCCTTTGGATGTGTCTCGGGCGCGGCGCATTGCGGCGGAGTAAGGGGGCTCTGCCCCCTTGCCCCCGGAGTATTTTGGAAAAGATGAAGCAAATGAGACCTGAGACGGAAGCTGAATTGGCCGAACTGGTGGCCGGGCTGAGCGGTCCGGTGCGGATTGCCGGAGGTGGTACGCGCGGTGTGACCGGGAGGGAGCCCGAACTGAAGGTATCCGGGCTGAGCGGTATTACCCTCTATGAACCCGGGGCGCTGACACTTGTGGCAAAGGCGGGTACACCGCTGGCTGAGATTGAGGCGGCGTTGGATGGGGAAGGGCAACAACTGGCCTTTGAACCGATGGATCACCGGGGTTTGCTGGAGATCCGGGGTAATCCGACGATTGGCGGTGTTGTGGCGGCCAATATCTCGGGCCCGCGGCGGATTCAGGCCGGGGCGTGCCGGGATTATCTTTTAGGAGTGCGCTTCGTCGACGGGCGCGGGCAGGTGATCAGGAACGGCGGGCGGGTGATGAAGAACGTCACCGGCTACGATCTGGTCAAGCTGATGGGTGGGTCTTGGGGCACTTTGGGCGTTGTGACCGAGGTGTCGTTGAAGGTGCTGCCCAAGCCGGAACGAAGTTCAACCCTTTCCGTTGCAGTCTCAGACATCGGCGTTGCTGTGCGGGTTCTTTCGGCAGCACTGAAATCTCCATTTGAGGTGACGGGCGCGGCCTATGACCCAAATCTTCAAAAAGCCTTGATTAGGGTCGAAGGTTTTGAGGATTCGGTTGCATATCGGACAAGCAGATTGACATCTGAGTTGGAAGGTTTTGGGGACGTTGCTGAGGAAAGCAAGTCCGAGGCGCTTTGGGCTGGAATACGTGACGTGCACCCATTTCAGGGCAAGGAGGGGGACGTCTGGCGGCTTTCGGTAAAACCGGGTGACGCGGCGGAGATTTCGGCGCGCGCCGAAGCGGATCAAGCGCTGTTTGACTGGGGCGGTGGTCTTGTTTGGCTGCGGGTCCCGGCCGGCACGGATGTGCGTGCCCGGCTTGGTGCGTTTTCTGGTCATGCCACTTTGGTACGATCTGACCACGCGACGTTCGGAAAACTGGGGCGGTTTCATCCGGAATCCACATCAATATCGGCTCTGACAAAGGGCTTACGTGCGAAATTTGATCCTCGCGGTTTGTTCAACCCAGGACTGATGGGATAGGGCGATGCAGACAAAATTCACGGAAAAGCAATTGCTGGACCCGGCAATCCAGCGCTCGAACGAGATTCTGCGCAACTGCGTCCATTGCGGATTTTGCACGGCCACGTGCCCGACATATCAGGTGCTGGGAGATGAGCTCGACAGTCCGCGTGGGCGCATCTACCTGATCAAGGACATGCTGGAAAACGAGCGTGTGCCCGACGAAAAGACGGTAAAGCACATCGACCGCTGCCTGTCCTGTCTGGCCTGCATGACCACCTGCCCGTCAGGCGTGCACTATATGCATCTGGTCGATCATGCGCGCGAATACATCGAGGCAAACTACAAGCGCCCGCTGACGGATCGTGCGTTGCGCTGGGTTCTGGCGCAGATCCTGCCCTATCCCATGCGATTCCGTTGGGCCCTGATCGGGGCCAGGCTGGGCCGCCCTTTCCGGTTCCTGATGCCTGATGCCCGGCTGCGCGCGATGTTGGACATGGCGCCCAAGCATATCCCGCCTGTCAGCCGCAACGATGATCCGCAGAGTTTTGCGCCCGGCGGCGAACGGAAAATGCGGGTGGCGCTGATGACGGGCTGCGCGCAAAGGGCGCTGAACACCGATATCAATGACGCCACGATCCGCCTGCTGACTCGATTGGGGTGCGAGGTCGTGATCGCCAAAGGTGCCGGGTGTTGCGGAGCTTTGACCCATCACATGGGCAAGGTGCAAGACAGTCATATGGCGGCAAAAGCCAATATCAGAGCCTGGAAACGGGAAATGGACGGTGATGGGTTGGACGCCATAGTCATCAATACCTCCGGCTGTGGCACCACCGTGAAAGATTATGGGCATATGTTTCGCAATGGCCCGCTAGCCGAAGATGCGGCGCGTGTGTCTGCAATCGCCATGGATATCAGTGAACTTCTGATCAAGTTGGATCTGCCGACGGGCGAAAACCAAAACCTGACCGTCGCCTATCATGCGGCCTGCTCATTGCAGCATGGGCAGAAGATCAAATCCTATCCCAAAGACTTGCTGAAACACGCGGGTTTCACGGTTGTCGAACCCGCCGACAGTCATTTGTGCTGCGGCAGCGCGGGAACGTACAACCTGATGCAGCCGGACATATCAGGCCAGTTGAAACAGCGAAAAGTCAGAACTCTTGAGGCGAAACAGCCTGATATCATTGCCGCTGGCAATATCGGGTGCATGATGCAGATCGGTTCTGGTACGCAACTGCCGATCGTTCACACGGTAGAGTTGCTGGACTGGGCGACCGGCGGGCCAAAGCCACCGGCCTTGCAGGGAACAGGGAACCCGGTTCCCGTCTTGCGGTGAATCATGCTGATGCCAGCGCGCATCATTTCCCAGGGAAATACCTTTGGTGCATGACCGCCCTATTTTCGCCCAACGCGGCACGTAGGACAAAAGCTTCGAAGTGAGTCTCGGAGAACCGCGTGCGTAACTGGATCAAGGCGATCGTGCTCTGTGTCTTGCCATTGGCGGCCACGGCGCAGGACACTAGGCTGGAAAGCCTGGATACGTCGGATTCCGGGCGCGAGTGGATGGCTGTCGGGCGGTTGGATATCGCCGGCGCAGGGTTTTGCACCGGAACGCTGGTGTCGCCGACGCTTGTACTGACAGCGGCGCATTGCCTGTTCGACAAAAGATCAGGACAACGGATCAACCCTGCGGATATCGAGTTTCTGGCCGGGTGGCGTTTGGGACGTGCGTTGGCCTATCGGACCGCGCGCCAGGCTGTGATCCATCCGGACTACCAATATGGCGTCGACTCTACGGCCGACCGGGTAAGCGCGGACGTGGCTTTGATCGAGCTGTGGCAGCCGATCCGTAATACCGCCGTCATTCCATTTGAGTCGGGCGATCAGCCCAAACGTGGCGCTGAAGTGGGCGTTGTGTCTTATGCGCATGACCGGTCAGAAGCTCCGTCGCTGCAACAGGTCTGCTCGGTCATGAACCGGCAGGCCGGGGTTATGGTCATGTCCTGCGACGTTGATTTCGGGTCTTCGGGGGCACCCGTTTTTTCTTTCACGGGCGCGCGCCCTCAGATCGTATCGGTGGTTGCGGCCAAGGCCAGTATGGACGGCCAGAGTGTTGCAATTGGAACCGCGGTTGAGCATTCTCTGCAATTGCTGCGTGACGAACTTTCTGCGGGGCGGGGATTTGGGCTTTCCTCGTCCGGATCGGGAACGAACAAGAACATAGGCGCAAGGTTCATTCGACCATGATGAGAGTCTTCTGGAGCCTGTTATTGGGCCTGAGCATCCTGGCAACAGCGCCGCAAGCGCAATCCAACAAGCGCAAGCTGACCGACCGGGATGACCTTTATGGTTGGGAGGCTATCGGTCGGCTGGATGTCCGCGATGCCTCGTATTGCACCGGCACGTTGATCGCGCAGGACATGGTGCTGACCGCAGCCCATTGTGCGGTGGATCGTCGTACCGGGAAGACTTATGTGCCCGAAGACATCACGTTTCGTGCAGGCCTTAGCAACGGCAACGCTTTGGCCGAGCGTCAGGTCACGCAAATCGCCCTTCATCCCAGCTATGGGGCGCAGAACCCGCTGTCGCACGAAGGTGTCCAGTTGGACGTGGCCCTGATGCGGCTGAACGAGCCTATCCCGTATTCGGTCGCCGACCCTTTTGCGCTGCACAGCGGCCGTGTTCCGGGCAACAAGATCAGCATTGCCTCGTATGGGCGCGGACGGTCCGAGGCGATCACCCGAGAACGGTCGTGCCGTATCATCGACCGCAGGCAGGGTCTGATCACCTTTGATTGCGACATTACTTTCGGGTCTTCCGGGTCTGCAATTCTGGCGAAAAACGGTGCGCGCTGGCAGATCCTGTCTGTGGTATCGGCGGTAGGCACGAACGGCCGTAGAAAGGTGGGGTTTGGCATGGAGCTTGGCGGGATCGTCGCCGAGCTCAAGGCCATCATGCGGCGCGACGCACCTCAGCCCAAGGCGTCGATCCGCCGATTGCAGGTCGGGTCCGGTAAGTCAGGATCTGGTGCGAAATTCATCAGTTCTGGCGGGGGTTGAACTCGGCGAAATCGCTACCCATGTGATGTGTATCGGACCGCCACAACGGGGTCCGGTACCTGAAATCGCCCGTCCAGTCGGAGGGCACTTATCGCAAATCGCTCAAGAATGAGGATATGACACATGCGTACGTTTGATTTTGCACCGCTGCACCGCGCCACCATTGGCTTTGACCAGATCGCCGACATGATGGATCGCGTTCTGACCAACGATGGGGCCCAGCCCAGCTATCCACCCTACAACATTGAAAAAACCGATGTCGACACCTACCGGATATCGGTGGCCGTTGCCGGTTTTTCGGAAAACGACCTGACCGTGGAAGTGAAAGAAAATTCACTTGTCGTGGCAGGTAAAAAAGCCGCCGAAGACAAAGAGCGCACCTATCTGCACCGTGGCATCGCCACCCGCGCGTTCGAGCGTCGGTTTGCCCTGGCGGATCATGTCCGCGTCACCGGTGCGAGCCACGAAAACGGTATGCTGAACATCGAACTGAAGCGCGAGGTTCCGGAGGCTCTGAAACCGCGCCGGATCGAGATCACCTCGGCCAAAGCCATCGAGAAGGATGTGGTGGACGCCAAAGCCGTGAACTGAGGCTTCTGAATATCCCGCGGCAGTTCACTCCTCCCGGACTGCCGCAACACACGCCCCGCGTTCCTCCAGACGCGGGGCGTTGTGTTTTGGGCGTGTGCGAAAACTGGTTCCCAGCAAATTATCCGCCTGATAGTCTTCGGTATTATGGAAAGCCGACCAAAACGTCGACTAGCAGCTATCCTGGCAGCCGACATCGCCGGCTACTCAAGATTGGTTGGTCTGGACGAAGAAGGTACCATCGCAAGGCTTCGCCTGATCCGCAGCGAAGTCATAGAGCCGGCGATCGCCCGGCATTCAGGGCGCATCGCGAACACTGCGGGAGACAGCTTTGTGATCGAATTTCGCAGCGCCGTCGATGCGGTTCACGCTGCCGTGGAAATTCAGGCCGACCTTGCAAAGAGAAACGCGGGTACCGATCAAGATAGCGTCATCACGTTTCGGATCGGCCTGAATGTCGGCGATGTGGTTTCGAACGGGGATGACATCCTTGGCGACGGGGTGAACGTTGCCGCGCGGCTCGAGGCACTGTCAGATCCCGGTGGTATCATTGTTTCACAATCCATCGTCGATTATGCGCGCAACAAAGTGCCCTATGGTTTTGCCCCGATCGGGCCACAGAACGTCAAGAACATCGCAGACCCAGTTCAGGCCTTTCGCGTAGAAGCGGAAATTTTGCCTTCACCGCGAAAAAGCCGCACACTGAGGAAATCCCGCTGGCTGCCGCTGGCGGCTCTGCTCGTGATGTTGGCGGCTGTTGGGCTTTTTCTGACGAAACCGTGGAAGACTGGCCAATTGCGCGCCTCAGAGGCGCAGATGGTTTACCCTTTGCCGGATCTACCTTCCATCGCAGTGTTGCCGATTGCGAATTACACCGATGACGCATCCAAGGAAATGCTGATCAACGGTATCTCTGAGGATTTGATCACGGACCTGTCCCGAATATCCGGATTGTTCGTCATCGCCGGCAATTCATCCTTCGCATACCGCGACAGGAACATAGATATCGCTCGTTTCGCCGAAGAACTTGGGGTTCGCTACGTCGTTGACGGCAGCGTGCGACGTGCGGATGAAGATTTCCGGATCAACATTCGCCTGACCGACACATTGAACGGGCGATTGATCTGGGCGGACAGGTTTGATGGCGCGATTGATGACATCTTTGAAGTGCAGAAAACCATTGTTCTCGCAATTGCTCAGGAGCTGGATCTTCCGCTCGACCCTCAAAGCCGGCAAGCCATCGAAAGTGTGGAAACCCAGACCATTGCAGCACGCGAGGCCTTCCAGCGCGGGTGGGAGTTGTATTCGCAGTTCAACGAACAGGACAACCTTGCGGCAATTCCCCATTTTGAAAAGGCCGTGGAATTGGACCCGGATTATGGGCGTGCCTGGGCGACGCTTGCCCTGGCGCATTTGCGACCGCACATCTTTCATCATTGGAATGGGTTTGCAGAGTCAGGCGCGCAAATGCATATCGGCCTGTTTTACAGATATTACCGGGATGTGATGGAGCAGGACACCGCCCTGGTGCACGTTATCCGGGCTATTGTCAGTCTCAACCTTCCGGATTGGGACAGTAACCTACGGGTAGGTCGGGGGACGGAAGAAGCCAGACGAGAAGCAGCGAAAGCCATCGCGCTGCAACCCAGCGACCCCGAGGCGCATCTGACGATGGGATGGGCGCTGATTGCAGCCGGTGAGCCCGAGGAAGGATTGGCCTTTGTACAGGCCGCGACCCGGCTGGATCCCAATTATCCCAGCCACTACGCGCTGTTTGAAGCGGCGGCTCTTTACGCATTGAATGACCTGACGGGTGCGGCAGATGTGATCGAGAAAGAGTTGAACAGAAATCCGCAGGCAACTGAACTGATGCCATTTGCAGCCTCGGTTCTGGCCCTGAATGGAGATCGCCGTGCGGGCAGGGCCATCATCGACCGATGGCAAAAGGGCAAGCATGCCGGTGTCATACAGGACGCTGTTCAGAATTACTTTTTCATCATTCGCTGGGTCGGTGAGAACCAGCATTTGAACGCCCGGCTGAACGACGGGCTGCGTCTGGCGGCGTTGCCTCCGGAAAAAACCATAGCAAGTCTGAGGGCGGACCTGTCACGGGGGGATGCCAAAGATCAGCGGACGGCAGCCCAATCGCTGGCCCTGTTTGGTCCCGAGGCAGAGCCAGCGGTGCCGGAATTGATCGCGCTTCTTGAAAGCCCGTCGGTGTTTGTCCGCAAAGAGGCAGCCATTGCATTGGGGAAAATAGGTGGCGCGGCGTCCTCTGCATTGCCCGCGCTGGAAGCCATGGTGGACGGTTCGTTACAGGGAAAGTTCGCGACCCGTGCAATCGAACAAATCCGCGACAAATCCGCAGAATAGCCGTGTCAGCGTCGATTGGGTCACCGCCATGAACAGTCAAAAGACGACGCGATTGCGTTTCCGGACGCGGGGGTCTCTGCCCACCGCAATGGGACAGAGACCGTATTGGATCAGACCGACATGCAGACGTATTTCATTTCCAGATAGTCTTCCATGCCGTGATGGCTGCCTTCGCGGCCCAGACCGGATTGCTTGACGCCGCCGAACGGGCCCAGCTCGGTCGAGATGATGCCGGTGTTCACGCCGACGATACCGTATTCCAGCGCTTCGGCCACCTTGTAGACGCGGCTCAGGTCCTTGGCATAGAAATACGAGGCCAGACCAAAAATCGTGTCATTGGCCATGGCGATCACGTCGTCTTCGTCCTCGAACTTGAACAGCGGGGCCAGCGGGCCAAAGGTTTCGTCCTGCGCCACCAGCATGTCCTGCGTCACGCCGGTCACGATGGTTGGCTGGAAGAACGTGCCGCCCAGATCATGCGGCAGACCGCCAGTCAGGACCGCGCCGCCCTTGTCGGTCACGTCCTTGATATGTTCTTCGACCTTGGCGACCGCGTCGGCATTGATCAGCGGGCCGGTGGTGGTGCCTTCGGTCAAGCCGTCGCCGATCTTGAGTGCCTCTACTGCCGTTTTCAGTTTGGCCGCGAATGCGTCATAGACGCCGGCCTGCACGTAGATACGGTTCGCGCAGACACAGGTCTGGCCATTGTTGCGGAACTTGCACAGCATCGCGCCTTCGACGGCGGCATCCAGATCGGCGTCGTCGAACACGATGAACGGTGCGTTGCCGCCCAGCTCCATCGAACATTTCATGACCTGATCGGCTGCCTGGCGCAGCAGGATGCGGCCCACTTCGGTCGATCCGGTAAAGGTCAGCTTGCGCACGCCGGGGTTTTCGCAGAACTCCTTGCCGATCTCACTGGCCTGCGACGAGGGCACCACGTTGAACACGCCCGCAGGTACGCCGGCCTGTTCCGCCAGCAGCGCCAGTACCAGCGCCGACAGAGGCGTTTCGGTGGCCGGGCGCGCCACAAAGGCGCAGCCAGCGGCCAAAGCCGGGCCTGCCTTGCGGGTGATCATCGCGTTGGGAAAGTTCCAGGGCGTGATCGAGGCCGCAACGCCGATCGGCTGCTTCATCACCATGATCCGCTTGTCGCGCTGATGGCCGGGAATGGTCTCGCCATAGACGCGCTTGGCCTCTTCACCGAAGAACTCGATGAAAGACGCGCCATAGCCGATCTCACCGATGGCTTCGGCCAGGGGTTTGCCCTGTTCAGCGGTCAGGATCTTGCCCAGATCCTCGGCGTTTTCCATCATCAGATCGAACCAGCGCCGCAGGATGGCTGCACGTTCCTTGCCGGTCAGTTTGGCCCATTCCTTCTGCGCGGCTTCGGCCTGTGCGATTGCTCCGGCGACCTGAGCGCGGCTGACGTCTGCCACCTCGGCGACCACATCGCCCCGAGCGGGGTTGGTGACTTTGAACGTGCCATTGTCACCGTCTACCCAGTGACCGCCGATATAGGCTTTGGTTACAAGCAATTCGGGGTTCTTCAGGATTGACTTCAGATCGGTCGTTGCGTCCAGCATGATAAGCCTCCGGCGTGAATTGGGTTGCGCGCACCCAATCAGGTGATGTCTCAATTGTCTATGGCCACTCTGGATGTGGAATCAATCCAGATTTGATCAAAAAAATACTTAACAAGTTAAATTAATCGAGTCACCCGAAATCTGCGCGTTTCATTGGCCGGTCTCGCCTTTCTTTTTGCCAAGGAGTTTGCCAAAGTCTGAGTGAATTTTGAGACCCGGGGGATGTAAATCAGTGTAACATTCCCTATCTTATTGGGTAATAGAAGAAAAAAGGGATAGAAGCGATGTCGAACCAGCAATTCGAAGCGTTGATAGAAGAGACTCAAGCCAAAGTGCGCGAAAGCCAGTCTCAGATCGAAGGGCTGACCTCGCGCATTGAAGCGGCCCGCGCCAAGATCGGCACTGCCGAGGCCGATATCGACATCGAAAACGCCACGCTCGAGGATGTGCACGCCCATACCGAGGTGATGAACGCCAATATCGCCGAGCTGATCATGGGGCTGGACGACGTCACCAGCGCGTTTTCCAAGGATTTTGACGAGATGCGCTCGAAAACCGGGTGGGAGTCGTTTGTCGGCATCTTCTCGAAAGGTAAATCCGAGTCGATGCGGCAGGAGCGGATGCGCACCGCCAATATCGATGACAAGCTGCAAGACCTGATCGCCAAATCCGACGTGATCGTCAAACTGCTGCAAGGGCAGTTGGCCGTGCTGGAGGAACAGCGCGTCAAGGTCGAGGACAACCTGACCGTCACGCTGGACGATCGCGAGGCGACTGTGGCGGAACTCGAGGCGCTGCGCGCCGAGATTCAGGGTATGGATCCGACGATCATCACGCTGGAAAACAAGATCAGCGTCGAACAGGACGCCGCCGCGCGCACCCAGTTGGAAACCGAACTTGCCGAGTTGAACAAACAATACAACGCCAAGGTTCAGGAAGAACAGGTCAAGTTGGCCAAATCCCAAACGCTGGAGCGTTACATCGAAAAGGGCAAAACCTGGGTCGATTCACTGCAAAACCAGGCGGCGACGCAGATGGTGCTGATCAACAAGCTGCAAACAGACACGCAACAGCGCGTGGTGCTGTATGACGCCCTGACCAAATCGCTGAAAACTGCACAGCAGCAGGACGTGGCCCACCGCATCAACGAGATCGGCGTGCAGACCGACCAGGAGGCGCAAACCGCCATGGCCGCCATCGGCACCGCGACCAACCAGAAGATGGCCGACATGCTCGAGGCGCACGAGGACCACATGGTCTTTGCCCGCGACGTGCTGGAGAAAAAGGCCAAGGCGGATGAGCGCTTTGCCCGCCGGTTTGCCTCGATTGTCGAGAAGCATGATAAGAATTTGTATGGCGGATGAAGATTTCGGAAATGAGATTAATTGGGCGACCGAGATCAGTGCCCGAATGGACTTACCAAATGGTTGTGGCAACTTTGTTTGTGCTCGGCCTAATTTGGATTTGGCCGGAATCAACAGCTAACTATGTTGGAATATACGCGGCAGTCTGTGTCGGTAGCCTAGTCAATTTGTACCTTATTGTTAAAAATAACAAAAAGGGGAAACCTGAAGAAGTCGCCGAGGATGACTGACCCCACCCAAGACCATGTCGGCCTGACCGACACTTTCGCCTCGCGCCGCTATTTCCGCAAATTCGAGGTGATCACCGTCCACCTCCTGCGCGTGGCTGCGACGATGGAGGCCGAGGGCGCGATCAGCAAACAAGAGGTTCGGATCGTGTCGCGCTACCTCTCGGGGCTGCTCTACACCTTCCGCGCGCTCTCCATGAAATACCTGCTGGTCGGGCGTGATACCGGGCGGTTCTTTGGCAGCCTCGCCATGGACAAGCGCGACAGCGGGTTTCCGGTGGCGGCCGAGTTGTTGACCATGGCCAATGACGCGCAGCAGGCGCAGGTGCATCTGGCAAACATGCCCTCGGAAGAGGACCTGAAAACCGACATGGTGCGGGCAATTATTGGCGATCAGGACATCCCCACCAAGTTGCAATTCGCGCTGTCCCAAAGGCTCTATTACGAGGAATTGTTGAAAGGTCAGCTGTTCTGGGCCCGCAACGATCCCGAATGTCACTGGATCGGGAATGAGGGCGAGCGGCGCAAGTTCCTGATCCACTGGGCGGTCTATGACAGCCAGATCAACCTGCCCGTCATCTATCTGATGCAGCTTGAGGACAGCGGCAAAACTGCCCTGCCCAAGGATCAGCGCCGCTGGCCCGAGGTTCAGGCGCATCTGATGGCGCAAGCGCTGGGTGGGTTGAAACTGGTGACGATTGCCAAAGGCTTCGATCAGGATTTCGACGACCTGCATCCCAAACACCTGCGCCGCATCCATGTGGGTCCGATGTATTCCTCGGCCTATACCGAGCAATCCGGCCCCCTGCGGCAGGTGCTGGAGGACGCGCAATCTCCGCAAGGTCAGGATTGGGCACTGGCCTGGACCACCGAAGAACTGGAGAGCGAAGAGGTGATCGAAGAGCGCTCCGGGTGGTTCTCGACCGTTGAGCGCGAGATTTTTGCGCTGGACCCGTTCGGCGGGCAGGGGGCCGAGACCGGGGCCACGCGCACTCAGCGCTCGATCATCCTGCCCCAGCGTCCGTTTCAGGTGCTGGCCGAGCGCAACCCGCCGGGTTTTGCCGATGTGCGCAAGTTCGTCGTCAGCAAGACCGGGCAGGTGTTGAGATATTGAATTTTTCGCCTCCGGCGGGAGTATTTTTGAAAAGATGAAGCAAGGGCGGTTATTGAGATGAGTTTGACGTCAGATCAGATGGAATTGCGCGAAGACGACATTCGCAAGCATTATCCCGCAGCGACCGCCCTGTTGAACGGGTTCGAGCATGCACCGCGGATTGCCAAACCCGTTGAGGCCGCCGTCGAACGGTCTCCGGGTGTGTCGACGGGGCGGCGGTTTCGGTCGACGACACCGGGTTTGGTGACACGGCGCACGGTGCGCGCGGATGGGGTGCATCTGGTTGAACGAATCGAGGCGTCGGATGATGGCGATACGCTGGTCTCACCCCCGCAGGCCACTGCCCAGCAGGCCATTCGGCGCGCGATTGCCATCGCTCTGGCCGTGGCCGAGGCCTATACGGAGCAGACGCCGTTGGCCGATCTGAAACGTGCCAATTTGGCCGGGGATCTACCTGCCGCGCGCAAGACTGAATTCTCGGAATTGCTGACCGCCGAGGCTTTGATCACGCTCCATACGTTCGGCAACGCGCTGGCTTATCTGATGTCTTCGCATCTGGGCGAAACCACCGTTGATCTGGGCGAGATCGAAGAGGTTCTGACCGACAATGGCCAGCTTGCCCTGCATGGCGCGCTGTGGGAGCTGGATCAGGTGCTGGCCAAACACGCCCCCGACGACGCCCATCTAATCGCGGCTACCAGCGCTTATGCCGAACAACTGATGGAAAAGGCCGCCCTGCGTGCAGGGTCCGCAGGCCATCTGGCCCCGTTCCAGAATGCTGCCTGGCATATCGAGGCGGATGACCTGACCATCCGGGGGTTTGAGCCGGCCTCAAAAGCCAAATCCACCACGCTCACCATGACGTTCAAGAAACCGAATGAGGTGGTCGGCAACCATATCGCCAAATATCAGACCATGAAACTGGCCAAGATGGTGATGGCCTATGATTTCGACCGCCGCCTGAACCCGTTTGCCGAGCTTGGCGGGTTCATCTTTACCTTCATGGGCGACGGCAAACCGGGCACCGGCAAGACGACCCTGATCCAGATGATGGCGGGGCTGATCAACGACTATTGCCAGAACGCGGGCTATCCGTTCCGCTATCAGAACCTGAGCACCGACAATATCGACAGCTATCAGGGCAAATCGGGCCAGAACGCCAAGGCGTTCATCAACACGATCATCGACCCCTCGGTCATCGGGTTCGGCACCATCGACGATATCGACCAGCTGGCGGGTAAACGCGGCGACCGGCAATCGTCAGCCGGGCAGTTGGAAATCACCGCCGTGCTGATGGAGAGCTTTGCGGGCGCCAACACCGTCGTGCGCGGCAACTGCACCTTTGGCATGTTCTCGAACTACCCCGAGAATGTGGACGACGCCCTGCGTCAACGGGCGGGTGCGCGGTTTCTGGTGGACGGGCCACAGACGCGCGAGGATTACATCGACATCCTGCACCTGCTGATGGGCCGCAACCATGACATCCCGCTGGGTGAGCACGAGGCCTATGCCGCGCAAGAGATCAAAAAAGCTGTCGCCGCCAGTTTCGAAAGCCACTCCCGCCCGCATGAGGACGCCTTGCTGCAGGTCTATGACCGGGTTTCGGCTCAGATCGGCCAGATGGACACCATCGCCAAGCTGGGCACCTACCTCAAGGCGATCCAGCAGGCGGATGAGCGCTTTACCGGCCGCGCGATCAAGAACATCACCGACGCGGTCAAGGTCCGCGCGATGGATTTCGAACTGCCCGACGAATGGATGGAGAACCCCGACCTGTTCCTGTTCCGCGACTACGACACCAAGAAGGCCATGATCGAGGACTTGCGCCAGCCGATCACGATGGACATGGTGATCCAGGAGATCAACCGCTACGCCGACAGCGAGTTCCGCTATGCCGACAAGAGCGATGAGGTCGCCATCGAGAACGCCGTCCGCGAGATGGGCCGGATGGAAGAGGCCAAGCGACGGTATCTGGAGGGGAAGGGGTAGTGACCTACAGCTTAGAATGGCTGAAGAAACCGGAACTCGGCTATCGAAGAGTTTTCTATTTCACGGGGCCAAATCACGTCCTAACGACGATTAGAAATAGGCGAGTCAAATTGTCCGCATTTGACAAATGTAACGATGTTTTTGAGCTTGCATCATTTTCACTAGACGAAAGAGCTTCGCGAGACGCTCACCGAAATTGGATGCAATCAGTCAAGGACAAGGTAGGCTTGCTATGTCTTTCCGAAGACTGGAAGAATCCGTTGATGTGGGCACACTATGCCGATAGAGGGCAGGGGGTTTGCCTTGTCATTGATGTGTCGATGAAAATTTCCACGCCAGTAAAATACTTGGCCGTGAGGAAAGTGTATAATGATCGAGATTTCCCGAAGCCCAATTCTCCAAACTTTAGTGAGTTCTGCTCCATCAAGTCGACAAAGTGGAAATATGAAAGAGAAATAAGAGTAATCTCAAAGTTTATGGACTCTGATGTAGTCAAAGACGGAAACATGCGTTTCCTGAATTTCTCGGAGCGCCTAAAGCTAGTTGGAGTAATAAACGGGCCGCGGCCCGTTCTTTGCTGCGAAGAAATTCTCGCGGCAGGGATAGACCGATCTCGCTTCTTCCAATCAAGACCGGCGTTTAGAAAGTTCAATATTGTGAGCCAGCAGAACACAAAGCTCTGGAAGTGGTGCGACAAAACATGATTCGCCTCATCGAAAAAGGCCTGATGTTCGGCAACCTCGTCCACATCTCCAGCCCGGCCTTAGTCGAGCGGTATAACCGCGCGTTGCAGCATCTTGCGGGCAAGACCACGGCGCTGACGGATTTCCATGTCGATATCTCGGGCTATTCGCCGGAGGTAGGGATTGAGCTGGAGGATGAGCTTTATCTCAACCCCAACGGGGTCAACCGGCAGTTCATCCTGCTGACGACCGAGCAGAAACGTGCGCCTTTGCTGAACGTCAAATTCTCGACCTCGCGCGATATCCTGCGGGAATTCATCGAGATGAACGAGGCGCAGCTGTTCGCCCTGACCGCCACCGATGCGGTGGCCGGAGAGTTGGTGAACTCGGTTTTCAAACTCACCACGCCGCGCGACCTGCTGAACCTGCGCAAGATCGAGATCGAGGCCGACACAACAGGCGGCACCCTGCGCAAGGCACAGCAACTGGCAGGCATGGTCGAACGGTTCAAAACCGAAGAGGACGCCTGGTTCGATGATGTGCTGATCGCCAAGATGATCGAAACCGCCAGGGAAACCGGTGACGTCACCCGAAACCCGGTGCGCCTGCGTCATACGGATTTTGAGCAGCGAAACTTCTGGACGGCACATTTCGGTGGGCTTTATCTTTTTCCTGACGTTGATCACCCGGCAGCGATTTGCATGGGTGAAAAGCCTGACGACTTGCCGATCAAATACACGTTTGATCCGCCGCAGCGGAACCAGATTGCCAAATTTCTGGACTACAACGATCTGGTTGAGCCCATCGTCAAGGCGCGCGGCGTGGATGCGGCCGCGATCCTGCAACAGAAGATGGATTTCCTGACCGTCGATGCGGCGGCAGATGCCGATGTCAACCTGACCGGGCTGGATCGCAGCGACATGCGGCGGTTGGCCCGGAACCACGCGGATCGCCTGCCGCAGGCCTATCACGGGCTTGCGCAACTGCTGCGCTGGGCAAGTGACGGGGGTCCGTGGCCGCGCATCACCTCGGACCACCCGGCCTATTTCTACACGCTACGCGCCGCCGATACGCCGAACCGCGATCTGGTGAACATGCTGTTGTCCGAATTGGCCCCGCTGGACCCGCGCCAGATGTTCATCTGCCACAAAGAATTGTTCTACCGAACATATTCTGGCTGGCCCGAGAGCAAGAAGGCCTATGTGGCCGACTTCCTTGCGCGCGAATATCAGGTGGACAAGCAAGGCGCCCGCGCCGCCCTGTTCGGACATGAGCCGGATATGAGTGGTGACGATCGCGTCAGCGATGACATAATTGCTCGGGTTGGTCCGTGGGGTTCGGTGAGGAAAGGTTGAAATGATTGGATTGTTGCGCCTTTTGCTGATCTTGCTGGTGATCCAGACGATTGCCTATGTCGGGCTGTCTTTCTATTCGCGCGGCATACGCCGGCGCAAACTGGAGAACTGGTGGGACGAAAAGGGCAAGACGGGCAACAAAGAAGCCTTTGTCGAACGCGGATTGCATGTGTATGACAACTCGTTTCGGCGTAAACTGATCCTGGGTGTCTATATCGTGCCGTGGGTGGCGATTGGCGCGCTGATCTACATCGTGAATTACATGTGAGGGTTTAGGCATGGCCTATGTGAAATGGGCGTTCATTATCATTTTCTGGGGTACGATTGCCGTGATCCTGCAATATTCTCTGCCCCAGCATGACATTGTGCGCATCGTCAACACCTATGAAGAACGGCAGGATCTGAACGACTGGACCCGGATCTTTTGGTCAGAGCCGGAAGATCAATCCACCAGCCTGTCCAACCGGGATGTGCAGTTCATTCAGGCGGTGCGGGCTAACGGAAAACCCATCGTGTACCGAAATGAGGATACCGGCTGGGGATGGCCCCCGTATTTCAAGTTCGACACGGCGAACCTGTATACCGAGGCCAATGATGCGAAATCCACCAAGGAAAACCCGAAATGGGTGGTCGTAACCCACTACGGGTGGCGCAACGAATTCATGTCGATCTTTCCCAACGCCATTTTCATCAAAGACGTTGAAGGGCCGGATGTTCGGATCATTCCCTGGTTCAATATCATCTTCCTGACGATCTTTGCGGCGTTCGTCTGGGCGATATGGGTGCGTTGGCGCAGGTTCCGGCAAGCACGGATTGATCCGATGATCGAAAACGTGGAAGATGGCCTATATGCGGCCGGTGACGCCATAGAAGAGCGACATAACAGATTTCGGCGCTGGCTGGACAGCTGGAAATCGAAATAGATACAAGCTTTGGTGGGCGTGCCAGCAGCACGCCTATCCCGCTGGCGGTGCCTTTCACCTGACGATGAATTCCGCATGCAGCGCGCCTGCTGCCTTGATCGTTTTCAGAATGTCGATCATGTCCTGAGGCGAGACCCCAAGCGCGTTCAGACCTGCGACAACCTCGGACAACGTGGTGGCCTCGGGGATTTCGGCGAGGCCGGTTCCCTCTTCTTCCTCGATCCCTGCGATTGTACGTGGCACGACCACTGTTTCACCTCTGGCGAACGGGTTGGGCTGCACCGCAATCGGTGCCTCCTGAACCGTCAGAGTCAGGTTGCCTTGAGACACCGCAACACGCGAAATTCGGACCTCCTGCCCCATGACAATGGTGCCAGAGCGCTGATCGACAACAACGCGCGCTTTCGATTCAGGCTCGACCAGAATGTTTTCGATACGCCCTATGGCGTGGGCTGTCGAAACCGCCTGCGTCGCCGCGACGTTGATCTCAACCGTGCCGGAATCCCGCATGATTGCCACAACTCTGTTGAACTCGGTGTTTATCGCGGTTTCGATGCGCGCGGCTGTGGTGAAATCGGGCTCTCTGAGTGCAAGGCGCATTTGAGTGAGAGTTGACAAATCGAAGTCAATTTCACGCTCGACCCTTGCACCGGATGGGATCACGCCCGAAGTTGGCACCCCACGCACGACCGAGGCTGCCTCTCCTTCAGCCGAAACGCCACCTGCAAGGATTGTGCCCTGCGCGACCGCATAGATTTGGCCATCGGCTGCGTTAAGCGGGGTCATGATCAATGTTCCACCCAACAGGCTGCTTGAATCGCCTATGGCTGAAACCGTTACATCGATTTGACCCCCCACCCGTGCAAAAGGCGGCAGGCTGGCCGTGACCAATACCGCTGCCACGTTTTTGGGCCGGAAATCCTCACCGGTGACGTTGACGCCAAGACGTTCGAGGATGTTGGACATGATTTCTTCGGTGAAAGGCGCGTTTCGTAACCCATCGCCGGTTCCGTTCAAGCCGACCACCAGGCCGTAACCCACCAGATCGTTGCCCCTTACACCGTCAAAATCCACGAGGTCCTTGAGACGGATTGTCCCAGCCCAAGCCATGCCGGGAAGGAGAAGCAGGAGAAAAATCAACGCCCTCATCTCAGAAAGTTCACCAGCGACAGGCTCGCATTGCGAACGGTTACGGAATACAGGCTTTCCAGCTGAAATTGTACCGTTTGCAGTTTCGCTGCCGTCTCATAAGGATCGGCCGCGATCAGTTCGTTTCGGCTGAATTCCAGGCTGGTTCGGGCCGACGAATTGCGTGTTGCCGCCTCTTCGATGCGGGCTTCGGCCGCCCCGACCTTTGCCCGGAGCTTGACGGTGGCATCCTGTGCGTTGGCCAGATCGACCCCTAACTGCGTGAACAAAGCGGTGCGTTGATCGGGCGAAAGTGCTAATGCGCTGTCGGTGGCCAGCGCCGCAACGGCGACGTCCCTGAGTGCGGCCTTGAACGCCGGGTCCGTTGCCGTGATCGGCAGCGTGACGCCTTCGTTTTCCGAAATCTGCATCGGAGACAGGGTGCTGTTTGACCCCTGATAAATCACGGCGTCGAAACCGGCTGGGTCATTGAACCAGTTTTCTGCCGCCAGCCTGATATCAGCGACCGTGGCAAGCCCCGTCAACTGCGATTTCAGCGCCGTCAAAAGATCGTTCGCAGATTGCAGGGGCGACACATCGGTGGCGGTACCGGAAAACAGGCTGCGCCCTCCTACGCGCGTGTTCAGTGCCGAGATCATCGTGTCCAGCTCATTCTTCGCCTGTTGGGACGCTTGTTCATGATTGACGGGCTGATTGGCGGTTCCGTAAGCCAGCAAAGACGCGGTCATGTCTCCGACCGAATCTCCGAAGGTTTTCAGGCTCAGTTGCATGGTATCGGTGAACAGGGCCGCTTCGGACGTTGCGATGCCAAAGGCGTCGAGTCTGGCGAGGCTGCGGTCGAGATCCAGAATTTGCGAATAATCCCCGCCAAGCCGCCCCGACACGTCCTGTACCCGCCCGGTGGACATTTCATAAGACAGGGTTTCGATCTGGGTTTTGATATCTGTTGCGCGGGTTCGCAAGGTCATTCCTCGCGCCAAATCGCCGATAGAAGTGATATTCATGGTCACAACCTCAGAAGAGTTTCCATAAGCTCGTCAACAACCGAGATGACACGAGCGTTTGCGGCATAAGTCTGTTCGACCTGCATGAGCCGCTGTAGTTCCTGATCGGTATCCACGCCCTGCGCGGCCTCGATTTGCGCCATTTGCTGCTGGAAGCTGTTTGCAAAAGTCTTGCGTCGATCTGCGGCATGGGCGTGTGCGCCCGCTTTCGACAACAGGGCCTTGGTCAACTCGGCAGCGCGCATGTTTCCCGTGCCGAACAGCCCGCCGGGTACCGGACGTGCGTCGTTCAATATGTTCCCGAACGCGCGCAGTTGAGCAGCCTGCCCGGGGTCACCCGGAGTTGCGGCACCCAGACCCGCGCGAAGCTTCCAACTGTCCCCGCCATTGTCAGGGTCCACGGTTGAATTGAGTGAAATCCGTGATGCAAGCCCGACAACGGATGCAGGGTCTAACCGGTTGCCGTCGTCGGTGTACAGACCAGGATCTGTCGCAAGAGCCGACGAATCCAAACCGGGCGTTTCAAATCGTTCAATCAGGTCCCTTGCAACCGTGTCGAGCTGAACCTGCGCCTCGACTGCCAAGTCGTCGCGGATGGTGAACTGCGCCATCAGTGCCCCGCCGCGGATTTGAGCGTTGTCTCCGCTTGTCCGTACCGGGTTACCGTTCATCTCCAGACCGGACAACAGACCATTTGCCACGGTCATGTGAGGCTTTGTTTCGCCGGTCGTGGAAAAAGTGAACTCCGAGGCCGTGCCTTCCAGCAGGATCAGCCCGCCCTCCGAGTACAGGGATACCAGATCATTGGCGCGCGGCACGACATTGACCGGGATCAGGGTATTGACCTGGTCGATCAGGACATGCCGCTGATCCAGCAGGGCACCGATGTCACCGCCAGAGTTTTGAATGGCGGGAATCTTGGCGTTCAGTTCTTCGATATCTTTCAGAGTCTGATTCAGGGTGTTGATCTGGGCGCCAATTTTTCGATCAGCATCCGAGCGTGCCTGGCGTACGCCTTCGGACGCCGCGTTCAGCTCGTTGGTCAGATCGCGGGCCGAGCGCGCAACCTGATCCAGCCGTTCGATCGAGTCAGGCAGACTGGCCGCCGTGATAAAGGCGTTTTCCAACGAGGACAGACGGGTAGACAGCGAAGGGCCGTCATCAGGAGACCCCACCAGTTGTTCGAACCGTGCGTGAAAATCTGAAACGTCCGACCGAAAGGCGAGTTCGGCATCAGACGAACGTCTGTTGGCGGTCAAAACCGGATCCTGATGCCGGATCACGCCAACGGTGCGTACGCCATTTCCGGAAATTGGGCTTGTGGCAAGTTCCAGGGACCGGCGCGCATAGCCGGGGGTCAACGCATTCGCGATGTTTCCGGACACCACAGCGGCCCCGCGACTGGCCGCAGTCAGCCCGCCCAATGCGTTATTGAGTGCTGTCGACATGTTCATGAGGCCGCTCCTTTCTTTGGGTCAGAGCTGGATTAACGTTTCAGGTTTGTCGTTTCCTGCAACATCTCGTCCACCGTCTGGATCACCGTGGCGCTGGAGGAGTAAGCACGTTGCGTCTGAATCAACGAGGTCAGTTCGGTCGCTACATCCGTGGTGGATTCCTCACGCGCGAAAGAAACAAGATCCCCGGTCGGGCCTTCGCCGGCATTCCAAAGAAAGAACGTACCACTTTCACGGGAAAGCGCGTAAGTCTGGCTGTCCAACGCGGTTAAACCGTTGGGATTGGGTACATCTGCCAACGGAATCTGGTACATCCGGCGACTGACGCCGGTGTCGTAGAACGCGTAGACATATCCTCTCTCATCGACCTGAACGCTGGTCATTGTTCCCACAGCAGAACCGTCACGTGTGATCGAAACAGGCGCGAACGTGTCGGACAATTGGGTTATCCCGTCT
Source organism: Ruegeria sp. HKCCD6428 (assembly GCF_013110595.1). Classification (NCBI taxonomy): domain Bacteria; kingdom Pseudomonadati; phylum Pseudomonadota; class Alphaproteobacteria; order Rhodobacterales; family Roseobacteraceae; genus Ruegeria; species Ruegeria sp. HKCCD6428. The sequence continues at coordinate 79,404 of NZ_WVQX01000010.1, read as the reverse complement.
GCATCCCCGATCAGGCCGATATTGACCTCCATCGGTCCGCCGGCGACGTTGACCATGACACTGCCCGTTGCTGGATCATAAGCTCCGCCAGAAACAGGTGTGACGCTGGCCAGAGTGCCGCCTGCCGTTCGGTTGTCGGTGAATGTCAGCGTGTATTCACCGATGACCGCGCCACCCGACGCCGAGTCACGTAAGACCATAGTCCATTCGTTGCTGCTGCCGGTTGCGGGAACCGTTGGGATCAGCTGGATATCGACGCTTTCAGACTTGCCGAGATTATCGAAATACTCAACCGACAAAGGTTGAACGTCGCCCGGCGCGCCCGCATTTGTCGCCGTGGCCGGAAGGTTCATACGCAGTTTCATTTCTGTGGTTGGTGAACCCGACAGCTGGTTCACGCTCAGCTGAATGGGTTCAAGCGCGGCGGGTGTGTCGCGCGAAACCGGTGGAATAGTGCCATCGGGTGCCGCGGGCCACCCCAGAAGAACAAGGCCGGATTCGGTAACCAAATACCCTTCTTCGTTGGTTCGGAACGACCCGGTTGTTGTCAGCAGCATCTCGTTCGAATTATTCCCGATCTGCGAACTGGGGCGCACAGGCAACATGCCGCGCCCACGAACTGCCAGATCAGTTGAGTTGCTGGTTGTGACCAGGGGCCCGCGTTGATCAATCATGCGCTGGCTTGTCGTCCGCACGCCGCCTGCCGAATAGCTGCCAACCTGGCCCGACGTGACCATTGAATGAAAATCCGTCTCGACCCGTTTATACCCGTAGGTTGAAGAATTCGCGATGTTGTCGGAAATCGTCGCCAACCTGTTGGCATTGGCTTTCAGCGCCGCCACACCGGCATTGAGCGAAGAGGAAATGGTCATGGGTGCGCCCTTCTGTTGCGTCCGTCTTTGATGCAACAGGTAACGCGCTGCCCCTTAACAGCGCGCTAACATGTAAAATACGCTCTATCATTTAGGGCTGGCGCAGAAAGATCACTTCGATCCTGTTGTTCCTCGCAGCCATGGGATTGTCGGCGAACAATTCTCGGTCTGCATGGCCCGTAACACGATCCATCCTTTGTGCCGCAACGCCCTTGTCCTGTAGCAATTGACGCAATTTTTGGGCCCTTGCCGTGGACAGTTCCCAGGCAGTGTTGCGCGCCTGCACAACCGGAGACGCGCTGACATGCCCTTCGACGGCGATCGAATTGACGACAAGATCCGAGGCTCGGGCGATGATCAGGGCCAGGGACCGCAGAAAGCTGGTTGGCTTGTCGGAACCCGATTCGAACAATGTCTGATCGTCGGTGTCGAACAGTTCCACCACCAATCCTTCATCGGTGACCCGTGTGACGATATGCTTGAGCAGTTTGTCTGAGACCTCGCTTTCACCCGTGCGCCCCAGCAGTTGCGCCTCCAGGGTAGAGAAATCTTCCTTGGCCCCTTTGTCGCCGCCCACGGCGTTCACTCCGATCGAGCCACGAGCCTGATGCGATTCGGTCGGGTGTGTGGTCGTAGCACCCTGACCGTCCCGCAGCAGCACTTCTTCAGACAGCATGCTGTCGCCGCCAAACGCCCCGTCCCCGCCGCCGGATTCCGGGCTTAGCGGGATTGTCGGCGCGAAATAATCCGCCAACCCTTTTCGTTGCTGTTCCGTTGTTGCGTTCAGCAGCCACATCAACATGAAGAAGGCCATCATGGCCGTCACAAAGTCGGCATACGCGACTTTCCACGCGCCACCGTGATGGCCATCGCCACCCGATACACGCTTCTTCTTGATGATGATTGGCGCCGCATTGGTTTGCGCACCCATCTCCACCACCTTTTTATCACCCGACTATTGGAATAGCAGTGCAGGTCTTAAGGCGGCCTTAATACTTAAAACTGTTCCGAGTTCACTAACGCGGCAGGCTGGCCGAAGCACGGCGCAGAATCAGGGACAGCCGGTTAAAGCTGTTTTCAATCCCTTCGGAATCGGGTTTGCCGAAAAACGAGTCCAACTCCTCATGAACGCGCACGGCCTGATCCAAGAGCGGGTCTGATCCTTCTGAATACAGCCCGGCCTTTATCATGACTTCGGATTGTTCGTAGCTGCCGACAAGTTTGCGGGTTTCGTTGATCATCTGGTTCTCGGCCTCGGACGCGGCCTCTGGAAGGCTGCGGGATACGGATTTGCTGAGGTCAATGGCCGGGAAGCGCCCGCGTTCGGCAATCTCGCGGCTGAGTACGATATGCCCGTCCAACACACCGCGCAGAATGTCGGCGATGGGTTCATCCATGTCGGAGCCCGCAACCAGGACACTGAATACGGCGGTGATATCACCCTGCTCCTGCGTGCCGGGGCCTGCGCGTTCACACAGATTGGCAATCAGGGGGGTGACAGAGGGTGGATACCCTCGGAGCGACGGGGCTTCGCCCATGGCAACGGCGATTTCACGGTGCGCTTCCGCGAAACGGGTTACCGAATCGGCCAGAAACAGGACGTTCAGCCCCAGATCCCGCAGGAACTCAGCCGCCGACATGGCCGACCACGCGCACCGTCTGCGCGCCAATGCAGACTGGTCGGACGTCGCGGCGACCACGATAGTGCGCTTCATGGCTTCCGGGCCTATGGCGCGGGCAACAAACTCGTTCACTTCACGCCCACGTTCGCCGACAAGAGCCACCACAACCACGTCAGCCTGCATGAAGCGCGCCAGCGTCGACAGCAGCGTCGATTTCCCCACACCCGATCCCGCAAACAACCCAACGCGTTGACCGCGTACAATCGGCAGCATGGTGTTGAGAACCGATAGTCCGGTGGCCATCCGCTTTCCCAATGGCTTGCGCGCCACCGCAGGCGGGGGGGCTTGCATGATTTCGCGATCCTGCGGCCCGTTCAGCAGGGGTTTTCCGTCCAGCGGTTTGCCAAACGGATCAATGACGCGCCCAAGCCAGTGCAATGCGGGCGCGAAACCCGGCGAGGGATCAAGATACACACGGTCCCCGAGGCTGACACCGTCCGGGGCGGAACCCGGAATCATGTGGATATGGTCTGCACCGACATGCAGCACTTCACCGGCCAGATCGGGCCCCGCGCGCCGCCGCAATGTAAGCAAGTCTCCGATTCGCGCATGTTCGTTGAGGCCACTGATCTCGATCAACCCTTGTGCGACGCTACTGACCAGGCCCACGTGGCGGATCGAAGTCATCCGATCGAATTCATGTTTCAGAAGCATCGGGTCGAGATCGGACATCTTGGGTTCTCCAATTGGGTTCTGAAAACGGTTTCTAAAGGAATCGGGGTTAAGCCTTGATTGAAATTGATCGAGGGAGAAGCCCCGATGTTCTATGACTTGAACGTCCTTAAGACCGCGTACGCAATGGCAACCCATGCCGGGCAACGGCAGGCGGTGATTGCGCGCAACATGGCCAATGCGGATACGCCGGGCTACCAGCCGCGCGATATCGACCTCTTCCATAAAGCACTTGAAAACTCGGGACGCGAAGTGACCATGATGGCCACGCGGCGGGGTCATCTGCATGGCGGTACGGGTACGCAGCCTTGGGCAGAGCACCAGGCCGCTCCGTCGGGTGATCCAAATGGCAACGGCGTATCGCTTGAAGAAGAGATGCTGAAATCGGTCGAGGTCAAACGACAGCACGACCGCGCGTTGGCGATCTACAAATCCTCGATGAACATCCTTCGCACCAGTCTGGGACGTGGATAAGGGGGCCGAGGATGAGCGATTTTTCCCACTCACTTGCGGCATCCGCCAACGCCCTGCGTGCGCAGGCAGCCCGTCTGCGCCACGTGTCCGAAAACATATCGAATGCGGATACGCCCGGGTATCGGCGCAAGACGGTGCCGTTTGAGACCATAGAAAAAGATGGTCAGAACGTGGTGCAAGCCGGCCGCGTAAAGCTTGATCGACGCGACCTGACACGAATTTTCGACCCCGGTCACCCGATGGCAGATGCCAGTGGTCACTATCTGGGATCGAATGTCGATCTGATGATCGAAATAGCCGACGCGCGCGAGGCGCAACGGAGCTACGAAGCCAACCTCAAGATGTTCGATCAAACACGGCAAATGTCGTCGTCGTTGATGGAACTGCTCAGAGAATAAAGGACAGCCAGAATGGACATCCGATCATTGAACGCCGCGCAGAATTATGCCGGCGCCCGTCCTGCAACCCAGGCCGACCCCGATCACTCGGGCATGGTGCAGGGGCTGAAGGCAAGTTTTCAGGACTTTGCATCCACGTTGAAACACAGCGAGCAGATGTCGCAGACCGCGATGGTCGGGCAAGCCGACCCGCACGCGCTGGTGCAGGCGCTGGCACAGACCGAACTGGCCGTTGAGACAGCTGTGATCGTTCGCAACAAGGTGGTTGAGGCCTATCAGGAAATCCTGCGGATGCCGGTCTGATACGATGCTGAGCGAAGGTCTTTTCTATGACATCGTGCGTCAGGCTCTTTGGATCGCCGTCATCACATCGGTCCCGATTCTGGCAGTTGCTCTGGTGTCAGGCCTGGTCGTTGGTCTGTTTCAGGCTCTGACGTCGATACAGGAAATGACGCTGACCTTTGTTCCCAAACTGATCGCCATCGTCGTCGTGTTCTGGATCTCGATGGGGTTCATGACTCAGACCCTTGTTACGTTTTTCACCGGTACGCTTGTTCCATTGATCGCAGGAGGTCGCTGATGGACACCGCCTATGTCACCCTGTCCCGCCAGTCCGGGCTGATGAATGAAATGCGCCTGGTGGCGAATAACATCGCAAATGCCAACACGACCGGCTATCGCCAGCAGGGGCTGGTGTTCTCGGAATACATTCGAGATATGCCGAACAGCCCCTCCCTCTCCATGAGCCGGGCCGAGGCGCGAAATACGTCAATGCAACAAGGCGTGCTGACGCAAACCGGCGGGCAATTTGATTTTGCCATCGAAGGCGACGGTTTCTTCATGGTCGAAACCCAGGATGGCAACCGGCTGACGCGGGCTGGCAGCTTTTCTCCCAATGCCGATGGCGATCTGGTTTCAATGGATGGTGCGCGCGTGCTCGATGCCAATGGCGCGCCTGTGTTCATCCCGCCTGACGCAGCGTCAATCGATGTCGGCAGCGACGGAACGCTGAGTGTCGATGGTCAGCTTCTGGGTCAGCTGGGCGTTTTCAACGTCGCCGATACGAACGAACTTGTACGCGAAGGAAACACTCGTTTCCGCACCGACGGTGCAATTGAGCCGGTCGACGAGCCGGTGGTTTTGCATCGCTTTCTCGAAGGGTCAAACGTGAATGCGATTCAGCAAGTGACCCGTTTGGTGGAAATCCAGCGCGCCTATGAGCTGGGGCAAAGCTTTCTTGAGAGTGAAGATGAGCGCGTGCGTGGAGCACTCAAGGCGCTGATGCGCTGATTTGGATGAGGAGAGTTAGATATGCGGGCCCTTAAAATTGCCGCCACCGGGATGACAGCACAACAGATGCGGGTTGAGACGATCTCGAACAACCTCGCGAATATGAATACCACCGGCTACAACGCCCGACGGGCCGAATTCGCCGACCTGCATTATCAACAGATGGCGCGGGCCGGCACCGTGAATGCGTCGGACGGAACGGTTCTGCCCACGGGTATTCAACTGGGTCTGGGTGTGCGACCGGCAGCGGTGACAGTGCAATTGGAACAAGGGGCCTTGTCGGCCACCGGGAGCGATCTGGATGTTGCAATCGAAGGTCGCGGATATCTGGAGGTGACCTTGCCCAGCGGTCAGGCCGCGTATACGCGCGACGGCAGTTTGAAGCGGTCGGCAGAGGGCCTGATCGTCACCTCTGACGGGTTTGCGGTTTCGCCGGAAATCACCATCCCTGACGATGCGCGTTCTGTTTCGATCAACGCGTCGGGCGAAGTCTATGCGTATTTTGACGATTCCCCCGAAGGTCAGTTGCTTGGGGAGTTTGCGCTGGCCAGTTTTTCGAACGCCAAAGGCCTGGAAGCCGTCGGAGGCAATCTGTTCAAGGAAACCGAAGCTTCGGGTGCTCCGGTTTTGGGTACGCCGGGCGAAGACGGTCTGGGAACTTTGCGGCAGGGTTATCTGGAAGACAGTTCGGTTGACGCCGTTCGCGAAGTTACCGAGCTGATCGAAGCGCAACGCGGCTATGAGATGAATGCCAAAGTCATCACGGCGGTGGACCAGATGATGAGCGCGACAACGCAGGTACGGTGATGCGACATCTGGTTCTTTCTCTGGTGCTTATGGCGCCAATTGCCGCCCAGGCTGACATTGTGGTGCCGACACGCACGATCCGGGCCAAGGAAGTCATTTTTGCGGCCGATCTCGAGTTGAAGCCAACAGATGTTGCCGATGCAATTTCAGACCCTGATCTTCTGATCGGACAAGAGGCCCGGGTGGCGCTCTACCCCGGTCGGCCAATTCGCGGCTCTGATGTCGGGCCACCTGCCATCGTGGATCGAAACGATCTGGTCGTGCTGGTGTTCAGCAGCCAACCCTTGTCGATCACCACCGAGGGCCGGGCCTTGGGGCGCGGCGCGGCGGGGGATCGCATTCGGGTCATGAACCTTTCATCCCGAACAACCGTAACAGGCCGAATCCGTCCGGACGGTCAAATCGAGGTACAGTGATGCACGGATTGCCAAAAACCCTTGTCCTGACGGCTTTTGCCTTGTCCGCATGTGGACGAATGGATCATTTGGGCAAACCGCCAAGTTTCACACCCAACGAGGATTCCCCGGAACAGGTTGCAATGTTGTGGCCGGGTTTGCCATTGCACACCCAACCCCAGCGAAACGTCGACCGGTCCTCTTTGTGGAGCGGCGGGCAGCATTCGTTGCTGGGCGACCAGCGGGCGATCAAGAAAGGCGACATCCTGACCGTCGTCATCGAGCTGGACGAGAAGGCAGAAATTTCGAACAATACCAGACGATCCAGATCTGGGTCCGAGACCCTCGAAGTCCCCAGCCTCTTCGGCCTGCCTCAGCGCGTGCAAAAGAACCTGCCCCAGGGCGCGTCATTGGATGAAGCCGTTTCGATTGAAGCGGATTCCTCGAGCTCTGGCCGGGGATCCGTCAGGAGAAACGAAAAACTGACTCTGCGTGTTGCCGCAACAGTGCTGGATGTGTTGCCGAACGGAGTTCTTTCAATATCGGGATCGCAGGAGTTGCGGGTCAACTTCGAACTGCGAGAGCTTCTTGTGACGGGATATGTCCGCCCGCAGGACATCTCGCGGCAAAACGAAATAACCTATGACAAAATCGCGTCAGCGCGCGTGTCATATGGCGGCAGAGGCCAGATAACGGATGTCCAGCAACCCCGCTATGGTCAGCAAGTTCTTGATTCCCTTTTGCCGTTCTGAGGTGAGATCGTGGTCGCGAAATTGATTCCCGTGATTTTTCTGATTGTTGGACTCGGCGCGGGTATTGGCGCGGGTCTGGTTCTTGCACCTGCAAAAAAACCTGAAACTGCCGTTGCCGAAAAAGAAGCAGTCAAAGAGGATAAGTCGGCCGGCAAAAAAACCGGGAAATCAAAGGAAAAAGGCGAGGGGGAAAGCTTTGGTTATCTGAAAATGACCAAGCAATTCGTCGTCCCCGTTGTAAAAGACGACCAGATCGAAGCCATGGTAACGCTGTCGCTGAGCCTTGAGGCGAACCCGGACATTACAGAAACCTTTTATGCAATCGAGCCTAAACTCAGGGATGGCTTTCTTCAGGTTCTTTTTGACCATGCAAACACGGGCGGCTTTGACGGGACTTTTACAGAATCCGGGAACCTGGATGTTTTGCGGAATTCCTTGCTGGAAGTGGCGCGCAAAGAATTTGGCGACGACGTGTCCAAAGTGCTGATCCTGAGTGTAAACCGACAAGACAGCTGACACTGACCGGCCCGATACGTCGGGTCGGTCAAGCTAGGGCCCGAAGTGCTTTTTGGCATTTGCTTTTCGGTTTGCCTGCTGAACTTTCTTTCGCAATTTTTCCACCGCTTGTTTTCGCCCAAAGGCAGTACGTAAAGCTTCCATTCCGGCCAGTTTCTGCGCGCGCGTTCGTGCCAGTTGCAGGTTCAATTGTCTCCGCGTCGCGGACTCCCAACTATTCCAGAGAACGTCGGTCCCTGAAACCTGATAGCCTTCGACCTTGGTGCTGTCTTGGCGCGCCTGACGGAGTTGACCGTCCAATCTGGCAAGTTGCTGCTTGATCCGTGCCTCGGCCTCCAGGATCGGTCGCAGCGCTTGAAACTGCTTCTGAAACGCTGCGTTGGTCACTTTTTCCAGATCGGGTAATTGCGTATGAGTCATCGAACTTGCTCCTTCGCGCGTTTTCGCATCGCTTCGGCAAACCGGATCGCGGCGGCAACAGGACGATAGTGCTCTTCGGCGATCTCCTGACCTATGTCCACGGTCGCGTGAAGGGCGCGAGCTGTGGGAGGGTCTGAATGGATCGGAACGCCTGCTTCTCCTGCGGCGGATCGGATGGTGGCGGCGATTTCGTCCACCCCTTTGGCAACGCAAACCGGGGCGCTGCCGGCAACCCGTGTCCATTTAAGCGCCACAGCATAATGGGTGGGGTTTACGATCACGACATCCGCGCCTGGAACATCTGCCAACATTTGGTTGGTTGCGATTTCCTGTGCGCGCTGGCGCCGGTGTTGTTTGACATGAGGGTCGCCCTCGGCATCCTTGGTTTCATCCATGATCTCCTTGCGCGACATACGGTTCTTGCGCATGTGTTCGGCATATTGCCAAAGGAAATCGACGACCCCGATGGCCAGTGCGATTCCGATCACGATGAACAGAAAGCGAAACAGCAGGTTCATCATGAGCAGAATGGATGACTTTGCCGGTGCCGCGCTGGCAGACAGAATCTCGGTTAGATTGGCTTTCAGAAAAAGCGCAAGGCAGGTGCTGTAGATCAACAGTTTGGTGGTGCTTTTGGCAAACTCGAACAGGCCACCCCGCCCGAACTTGTTCTTTGCGTTCGAAACCAGAGAGATACGCGAAAGTTTTGGTTTCAATTTGCTCGGGGCAAAGATCAGCGCGCGCTGGGCGATCAAGTTCAGCAGAACAGCCGCCGCAGGAAGGCAGAACAGCAAAGCAACAGGCAGCAGGGCACTTTTCAAAACCCCCGCAACCGGAGCATGCGATGGCCCATCCGTCAGAAGCCGTGCAAATGCGTCGGACTGATCGATCAGAACCATGAACCCGGTGCCCATATGCTCGACGCTGTATTGACCGACTGTAAGCAGGGCGATCAGAAGCCCGGTATATGCCGCCACAACCGACAAGTCGTTGGATTTTGGAACCTCACCTTTCTCGCGCGCCTTCAGCAGCTTTTGCGGTGTCGGCTCGTATGACTTGTCGCTGTCGTCATCACCTGCGCTCATCTTTGCGCTCCCATCGGGTTGGTGAAGAAGGCAACCAGCGCGTCAGCCCACACGGACAGGATCAGCGGTGTGCCGGCGAACAGCAGAAACAGCCCGGCGAAGGTGATTGCAGGAGCACCAACGAAGGCCACCATCAGCTGGGGCATTGCCCGGTTGATGACCCCAAGTGCCAGGTTGTAGATCAAAGAGGCGATGACGAACGGCGTTGCCAGTGCAAAAGCCAGCCCAAAGCTGTTGGCGACCTGATGCAATCCCCAGCGCGACGCATCTGCGGCATCAGGTGCCAGCCCTATTGGGAACAGGGCATAACTCTGGATCAGGAACTGCGCGGCCCGGATGTGCAGGTCCATGATTACGGCAAGTGTCAGCCCTGCCAGGGTCAGCAGGTATCCCATGGCGGGGACCGGATCGGCCGCCGCGCCACCCAGCAGTTGCGACAATGACGTGGACTGAGCCGCAATAGACCCCGCGGTTTGCAGCGCGAGAACGAACAGGCGCAGGCCTATCCCCAGGACAAGCCCGATCAGAACTTCGGTGCCGACCAGCCGCACGGTCGCCCAAAGGCTGGGATCAATTCTGACGGGGGGCGCAGCGGGCAGTATGATCAGCGTAAAAGCAACGGAAGCACCAAGCTTTACCCGTGTCGGGATACTGCGCTCGCCGAAAGCTGGAAGCAGCGAAACAAGAGCGGAGACGCGCAGAAACACGACAAAGGCCTGCCAGATTGCTTCGGCCAGCTGCGACAGCATCTCTGGCGGCAGGGCAATCACGCTGCAACAGTTCCGACCAAGGCAGGTTTGGCTTCCAGCCCGATTTCTTCGAAGGACAAAACCGGGTTGGACACGCCGCGTGCCTGCATGACGGTGCGCAGCAACCGACGGCGCCGGGTCGAGGTCACGACGGCCGGAAACAGACCGTTGTCAGCGGATTTGGCGATGGTGCTCACGACTCCGTCGGCCAGTTTGTTGAACACGTTCGGGGGCAGCGCGACATCCATGCCGGTATTTGGGGCGTCAATCTGGTAAGAGGCGAATGTGTCCTCCCATTCCGGGGCCAACTGGATCAGAGGGATCGAACCATCCTCGCGCTTCATGTCCGCGACCAACTGAAAGCCAAGACGCTGACGCACAAGTTCACAGATGCCTTCGGGCTGGGTTGTGGTCAGCCGCGCCTCGGCGACACTTTCAAGAATCAGCGCCATGTTCCGGATCGACACACGTTCGTCGAGCAACAGGCGCAGAACAGCGTGCAACGTGTCGATCGGCACTTTGTCGGGGATCAGTTCATCCAGCAGCTTACGGTTGGCTTCGGCGCGTACCGGGTCGCTCAGGCGGGTCATTTCCGACAGCAGGCGCCGGAGGGATTTCAGTGTCAGCAGGCGCGAGAAGTTCTGTTTGATGATCTCCAGCAGATGGGTTGCAAGAATCTCGGGCGGTGAAACTATGGTGGCACCGCTCAGCGCGGCGTCCTCCTGATCTTTCGGCAGGATCCAGCGCGCTGGAGCACCATAGACCGGCTCGGTCACGTCATTGCCCTCCGGCAGCAGGTCAAACCCGTCCTGCACGAGCGCCAGGATGAGATCGGGATGCAAGACACCGCGTGCCTGTTCGACGCCCTGAACCTTGATCACATACGTTCCGGTCGGCAAGTCGGCGCGGTCGGTCAGGCGGATTTCGGGCAGGATCAGGCCAAAGGTCGACGCCACATAGGTCCGCATATTGGCAATACGGGCGTCCAGCCCCGTGCCAGGATTCAGAACCATGCTGACCAGATCCGGAGCGAATTCCAGATGGACATCATCCAGGTCCAAGATGTCGCCGATAGCCTGGGATGTCGGCGCTTCGGTTTCGGTCGAGGGCAGGTTTGCCGACGCGTCTGCGTCTTGCTGCTTTCGGTGAACATTGTAAGCCGCATATCCCAGAATGGCCGCGCCGAGGATGAACGGCAGAAAAGGAAGACCGGGCACCAGAGCGAACAGGACCATGAGCACCGCCACGGTGGACAATGCTGCCGGGTGGCGGCCAAGTTGAGAAAAGATGGCGTTGTCCGTGGCCCCCTGCGTGCCGCCCCGTGCCAGCAGCAGGGCGGACGCAATGGAAATGATGACGGCGGGAATTTGGGACACCAACCCGTCGCCGACGGTCAGAATGGCATAGGTTTCGAATGCCGAGGCCAGAGGCATTCCATGTACGACGACGCCCATGACCAGGCCCATGACAAGGTTCAGCAACGTGATCAGAAGCCCGGCGACAGCGTCACCTTTCACGAATTTCGACGCACCGTCGAGCGAACCGAAGAATGTCGTCTCCTGCTGTTCCAGCTCTCGCCGTTCCTTGGCCTGCTGATGATCGATTGCCCCGGCTGACATGTCGCTGTCGATCGCAAGTTGTTTGCCGGGCATCCCGTCCAACGCAAAGCGCGCGCCGACTTCGGCCATGCGGGCGGCGCCTTTGGTGATGACCATGAAATTCACGATCAGCAGCACGCCGAACACCACCAGGCCAAGAAAAATACTGCCACCCATGACGAAACTGGCGAAACCTTCGATCACGTCTCCTGCCGCATTCGGGCCGGTGTGCCCCTGCCCGATGATCAATTTCGTCGACGACACATTCAGCGACAGGCGCAACATCAAAGACGCCAGCAGAATCGTCGGGAAGGACGAAAAGTCCAGCGGGCGTTCAATGAACAGGGTCAGGGTGAAGATCAGGATGGCCAGCGCAAAGGAGGCCGCCAACCCCACGTCCAGAACCCAGGCTGGCATGGGCAGGATCATCATGACGATGACCGTCATCAGCGCAATCGCCAGCAGGACAGTAGGCGAAAACAGCGACTGGATGTTTACCTTGGGCACGCGAAGCTCCTAGTTGAAGGCGATAAACGCGGTTGCGGCGCCTGCGGCTGGCACCAGAGACCCAAGCGCGCCGGTGCGGGGCGAGGCTGTCGGAATGGAGATCAAGGGGAGGCCGGCCTCGGTGAACGGATCCCGAGACGTGCCCGCAACCCGGGTTCGGGGGGCCCCTTCAAGCTGTGCCAGCACCGTTTGAAACCGCTCTTTGTAAGCTTCGGCAAGGGGTGTCGTGCGGGAATGATAAGCCCCCGTGGCTGCGGGCCACGATCCAAGCTCGGCATGGAGTTCATTCAGGAACCGGGCGGCGTAGGTCGCGTTCTCATCTGGATCGAACATCGCGTCGATCGAACGGAAGGCTTTGCCGTGCCAGCGATAATTGATCTGAAAACAGCCGACATCAAAGCTGCGGGTGCCCGATTTGAAGATTTTGAACGCATAGGCCTTGGCTTCGACCTCGGACTTGAACCAGTATCCCTGACCGCCGACGTTGATCGTCCAGGGCCAAGGCTGCAACCGGCCGTCCAGCCTGCGCCCTGTTTCAACGCGCGAGATAGCGCGGAGCACGTCCAGGGGCACGCCTTCGGACAAAGCGGCGCGCCGCGCGGCATGATCGCACAGGTCACCGGTTTCGGCATCTGGCATGGCAAACCCTGCCTGCGCCAAAAGCACGTGCACCAACATGAGCAACAGCGGGAACTTCTGATTTGGCATTCTGCCGGTCCGGGATTCTGATCTCTCCCGGCCAAGCTAGCCAACGATCGGTTTACAGAGAGTTATCGCCGCTTCAGTTTCGATCTATCCTGCGCCCGAAAACAACGCTGGTATTGGTGCGCAAGACACCGGGAATTTTCGCCAGGTCATCGACCAGAATGTCCAGATCCTCCAGCCTCGGCGCCTCTGCGGACAGCATAAGGTCGAACTCTCCGTTGATCGACAGGCACAGTTTGACTTCGGGGTAGGCTTCGAGCCGCTTGATGATCCGGCTGGTTTCCTTTTGCTGCACTTCGAGCATGACGATGACCTGCACTTTCGGGGTGTCTTCGGTGGACCCGAGGCGCACGGAATATCCTTCGATCAGGCCGCGCTGTTCCATCCGGTTTATTCTCTCGTGCACGGTTGTCCGGGCCACACCCAGCGTGGTCGCAATCTGCGTGGTCGAGGCGCGCGCGTTGGCTTGCAGGGCGGCGATGATGCGACGGTCAAGCTGGTCCATTGGGGCTCTGGTTTGTGGTCATTGCGGGTTGAGATCAGGTCCAAGCGCCCGCTCAGGGTTCGCGCGGGATGCGCGGGTGCAGATCGTCGATGATGATCGGATGCGCGTGCGGGCCCGACCCGGCCAGATGTGGATGATCGGGCGGCAGGTCGGGGTGATCATGGGTGATCGGTTCCTGGTCGAGGCGCGGCCACAGGCCGATTGCACCGACGACGCCCGCCACGGACAGCGTCGCCATGCTGCTGAGTGTGACGGTCGGGCCGAACACCGTCATCAACCACCCCGCCAGCGGGTAAAGAACCAGCCAGCAACCATGCGACAGGGTAAACTGTGCGGCGAAGACGGCTGGGCGATCCTCGGGGTGGGCCGACCGGGTCAAAAGGCGGCCCGAAGGTGTCAGGGTGGTGGAGTATCCAAAACCGGTGAATGCCCACAACGCGGTCAGCAACCCGAGCGACAGAGGAGCAATTGCGGCCAACATCGCGGCGACGGCCATGGAGCCAGTGGCAAAAACGGCGCCCGCGACCATGACCCGACGGTCCTCGATCCGGTCCAGAAGGCGGGGCAAGGTAAAGGCTGCAAGCATCGACCCGCCCCCGAAACCGGCCAGGGCAATGGCCACCGCGCTTTCCGACAGGCCAAGATTGGCGCGCACGATGACCACAGTGTTCACGATCACCATCGAGCTCAGGGCCGCTGCACTCCAGCTGAGCGCAAGCAGTCCGCGCAACCTGGGTGTCTTCAGATAGATACGTATGCCGCGTGTGGTGCGGTCATAGATGCCGCGGGGTCGGCTTGGCTTAGGTGACGGAAGCACGACCGAGACAACCAGCATTGCCGATGCGACAAAACCAAGCGCGGTACCCCAGAACAGGCTGTTGAAGCTGACCAGCAGCAGCAATGCGGCGGCGAACATCGGACTCAGCAGGCTTTCCAGATCGTAGGCCAGGCGTGACAGTGACAAGGCACGCGTGTATTCAGCTTCGTCTGGCAGAACGTCCGGAATCGTGGCCTGAAAGGCGGGCGTAAAGCCCGCCGACGCCGATTGGAGCACGAAGATCAGCACGTAGATTTGCCAGACTTCGGTCACGAACGGCAGACATACTGCCACCGCAGCGCGGATCAGGTCCAGCACGACCAACATCTTGCGACGATCCAGACGCTCGGCAAAAGCAGCGGCCAGCGGTGCAACGGTGACATAAGCCACCATCTTGATCGTCAGTGCCGTGCCAAGGACAAGGCCCGCAGCATTCCCGGCCAGATCAAAGGCGAGCAGCCCAAGGGCGACCGTGGCCAGCCCGGTTCCGGTCAGGGCGACGATCTGGGCGGCGAACAGGTGGCGGTAGGTGCGGTGTTTCAGAATACTCAGCATGGCTCAGAGGTACTTTGTAATCGCCTTGAAGTCTTCGATCCCGCCGCCATCGTCGTCAGCGGACAGGCAGTGTTCGATATGATCATGAATCAATGCGCGTTTAGCATTGGTGACGGCCTTTTCTACTGCAAACAACTGTTGGGCGACGTCCGAACAGGGCGCGTGCTCCTCGAGCATGGCAATGACCTTGGCCAGGTGCCCATGGGCCCGCTTCAGCCGGGCCGTAATCTGTGGATGTGACTGGTGGGCGTTGTCTGACATGGCTTATCCGTATCCCCCCGATGGGGATATGGTCAAGGATTTGGCATCGAATGGCCCGCGACTTTCGGACGGCGTTGAGTTTGGAGACCAAACCGCCTATCTCGGAGGCGATATCGCACAAAGGACTAGTCGCGTGGCGAACCATTTGTACAAAAACGATCTGCCGGATGGGCTGGATCTGGGCCCGGTTGTGGCCATTGACTGTGAAACCATGGGGCTGAACCCGCATCGCGATCGCCTGTGCGTGATTCAAATGTCAGGCGGTGACGGAAACAGCCATATCATCCAGGTGGACAAGGGCCAGACCGAAGCCCCGAACCTGAGTGCCATGCTGGAAAACCCCGATGTCCTGAAGCTGTTCCATTTCGGGCGGTTCGACATCGCCGCGATGTATCACACCTTTGGTGCCCTGGCCGCGCCGGTTTACTGCACCAAGATCGCCAGCCGGCTGGTGCGCACCTACACCGACCGCCACGGGTTGAAGAACCTGTGCCAGGAACTGATCGGCGTGGATATCTCGAAACAACAGCAGATGAGCGACTGGGGCGCTGAAACCCTGACCGATGCTCAGCTGGACTATGCGGCCTCGGACGTTCTTTATCTGCACCGCCTGCGCGACGAGTTGAACAAGCGACTGGCGCGCGAGGGCCGGACCGAGATGGCGCAGGCCTGTTTTGATTTCCTGCCGATGCGTGCGAAGCTGGATCTCGCCGGTTGGCCCGAAACGGATATCTTTGCACACTCATGACCGACACCGAAGCATTCCTGAGAACCGCCCGCCAGGTCGTCACCGACGAGGCCCGCGCGCTGGACGTGCTGGCCGACAGCCTTGACGAGCATTTTGCAGAGGCGGTGCATCTGATCCTGAAAGCCACCGGGCGCATCATCATCAGCGGCATCGGAAAATCGGGCCATATCGGCCACAAGATTGCCGCCACTCTGGCCAGTACCGGAACGCCTGCCTATTTCGTGCACCCGGCCGAGGCCAGCCATGGCGATCTGGGCATGGTTTCCAAAGGCGATGTGGTGCTGGCGATTTCGAATTCGGGCGAAGCGCCCGAGCTGGCCAACCTGCTTGCCTTTACGCGCCGCTTTGGCATTCCGCTGATCGGGCTATCCAGCAAGCCAGAAAGCACGTTGATGAAACAGGCCGATGTGCATCTGCTGATACCGTCGATGGGCGAGGCCTGCGGTTTCGGCATGGTGCCTTCGATCTCGACGACGCTGACCCTAGCCATGGGCGATGCGCTGGCCATTGCGCTGATGAAGTATCGCGACTTCCGCCCCGAGGATTTTCGCGCCTTCCACCCCGGCGGAAAGCTGGGTGCACGGCTGAGTACGGTGCGTGACCTGATGCATACCGGCGACGCCTTGCCTCTGGTCGCGGCGAACACCCCGATGAGCGACGCGCTGATCGAAATCAGCCAAAAGGGTTTCGGCGTGGCCGGTGTAACGGATGCGCAGGGGCATTTGTCGGGCATCATTACGGACGGTGACTTGCGGCGACACATGGACGGTCTGCTGGACAAAACGACCGAGCAGGTCATGACCGCCAATCCGACCACCATAACACCGGACGCATTGGCCGAAGAGGCGGTGGCGATCATGAATGATCGCAAGATCACTTCGCTGTTTGTGGTCGACGAGGCTGCATCCGGGCAGGCGCTGGGTCTTCTGCATATCCACGACTGCTTGCGCGTCGGTCTGGGCTGAGGGAGGCCGAATTGGACAGGTATTCCCGCATGGTACAGTTCCTGAAGGTTCTGTTGCCGCTTGCGGCCATTCTGATGCTGTCCACAGTGTTCCTTCTGTCGCGCAGCATCGAAACCAACGTAACGGTGCCATTCGCCGAAAAAGACATTGACGAGCGGTTGGCGCAACAGGTGGTCACACAGCCGAAGTACCGCGGGACAACCCGCAAAGGCGAAGATGTCCAGATCGAAGCTATCCAAGCCAAGCAGGGCGACGAAGACGAAACCCCGAACGCATCCGAATTTCGGGGCCGTCTGGGGCTTCTCAGTGGTGGAACGATATTTCTGGATTCCAATTCAGGTTTGATCCGCCCTGATGAGCGTACGGCAACTTTTGTCGGCGACGTGGTGATTACCACTGCCGACGGACTTCAAGTCACGACTGACCTGCTCAACACGTCGCTGGACGAAATCCGGGGCGACACGCCGGGGCGGGTGAACGGAACCGGGCCGATCGGCAATTTTTCCGCCGGACGCATGACCTTTGGGACTGAAAAAAAGGACGGACCGGTCCATATTGTTTTTACAGACGGCGTGAAGCTGGTATACGAGCCTGAAAAAGCAGAAAGATAACCTGTGTTCGATTTTCGTTTTGTTCCTTTGTGCCTTGCTCTGTTTGCAGGTGCCGCAACCGCGACAGCGCAGGAGGCGCAGGTGGCTTTTGGTTCTGCAAATGCCGACCCGAGCCTTCCGGTCGAGGTCACGTCCGAAACGTTGAACGTCAACCAGGAGGACGGTTCTGCCGAATTCCTCGGAAATGTCGTCGTCATTCAGGGTGAAATGCGGCTGACTGCTGAGCGGGTTCTCGTGATCTACAACGAGGAACGCTCGGCGATTGAACGGATGGAAGCCACCGAGAATGTTGTTCTGGTCAGCCCGCCGGACGCGGCAGAGGGCGATTGGGCGGAATACACGATCGATTCCGGTGTGATCGTCATGAAAGGCAATGTCTTGCTGACGCAAGGCCCCAGCATCATCAGCGGCGATCAGATGAACGCCAATCTGACAACGGGCACAGCGACCATGACCGGGCGCGTCAAGACGATCCTTCAGCAGGGAAACAACTGATGGCGCGACCCGACTTGTCAGTGGCCGAAGGCAATTCCGGGCTGCGCATCGAGAAACTGCGGAAATCCTACCGTAAGAAAACGGTGATCCGCGATGTCTCGATGACACTGGACCGGTCCGAAGTCGTTGCCCTGTTGGGACCCAACGGGTCGGGTAAGACCACGACCTTTTATTCCGTGGCGGGGCTTGTTTTCCCAGAGGCCGGCAAAGTCACGATTGACGGCCAGAATGTTACGACGTTGCCGATGTACCGGCGTGCGCGGATGGGCATCGGTTACCTGCCGCAGGAGATGTCGATCTTTCGCGGCATGAGCGTCGAAGACAATATCGCTGCGGTGCTGGATATCACGGTTCCTCATGCTCACAGGCGGAAAGAACGGCTGGAAGAGCTGTTGTCAGATTTCTCGATCGAACATCTGCGCCGCGCGCCTGCTCTTGCCCTTTCCGGCGGTGAGCGCCGCCGCGTTGAGATAGCGCGATGTTTGGCCGCAGACCCGAAATATCTTTTGTTGGACGAACCATTTGCGGGTGTTGATCCGATCAGCGTCGGCGATATCCGGCATCTGGTTGCCGACCTTAAAAAACGGGGGATCGGTGTTCTGATCACCGACCATAACGTGCGGGAAACGCTGGAAATTGTCGACCGCGCCTATATCCTGCATGACGGGCAGGTTCTGATGTCGGGCACACCGGACGAGGTCGTCGAGAACGAGAATGTCCGCCGTGTCTATCTTGGCGAAAACTTCCGTATTTCATAGGCTTGTTATGGTCTGCGTCGGATGCATGGCGGAAATCGCGTATATACACACCTGTTTTGATTGACTCTTCCGTCGTCTCTTGCCTCAATTGTCCCATGGCATTTACCCGGTTCCAGTCTGGAGATCGTTGTCCCTTCGTTGAAGGGCTCGAGTTAAGACAACCGCGGAAAGTGTCTCGACCCCCCACCCGATAAAAACAAGTTCGTCGCGTAACGTGACGTCAGAATGGGTGTGAATTGTGAAGGAGATCACATGCGTTACCAAATCAGCGGAAAACAGATCGACATCGGTGCGGCGCTTCAGACTCACGTGCAGACCGAATTGGGCGAGGTTGTGAGTAAATATGCTCAGCGGCCTACCGATGCCAACGTCGTCTTTTCCCGTTCAGCGCATGAATATGTATGCGAAACAACAGTGCACCTGTCCACCGGGCTGACCGCTCAGGCCAAGGCGCATGCAACCGAAATTTATGCGGCGTTCGAGGCATGCTGCGACAAAATGGAAACACAGCTGCGGCGCTACAAACGTCGTTTGAAGGACCACCACAAGGATCGGTCCGAGCCGGTTGAACTCTTTGGGGCGTCCTCTTATATCCTCGCCTCTGACGAATCGGACGCGGCCGATGAACCCGAATCGCTACAGCCCATGATTGTGGCTGAGATGGAAACAAAAATCCCATCTTTGAGCGTTGGTGAAGCCGTGATGCAAATGGAACTTGCCGGTGCCCCGGTGCTGGTGTTCAGAAATGAGAACAAGGATGGATTGAACGTCGTGTATCGTCGCGAAGACGGTAACATCGGCTGGATTGATCCTTAACAGGCAAGGATACGGGGCCGCACCCGCCGACGCGGGTGCCGTGCCTATGGAGCGTGATCATGGAGCTTTCGAGCATACTGAAGCCCGAAGCAGTGCGTGTACTATCCGCCGCTTCCAGCAAGAAGCGGTTGTTTCAGGAAATCGGCGATGTCGCAGCCGCCAATCTGGGGCTCGATTCTCAGGCCGTCGTCGACTGTCTGCTTGAACGGGAAAGCCTGGGCCCGACCGGCGTGGGGCATGGCGTGGCGCTTCCGCACGCGCGTTTGCCCGAGCTGGATTCGGTTTCGGGCGTATTCGTTATGCTGGAAAAGCCCATCGACTTTGGATCGGTTGATCGTCAACCCGTGGACATCGCCTTTGCACTGTTTGCACCGGAAGAGGCCGGCGTCGATCATCTCAAGGCGCTGGCCCTTGTGTCACGTACGCTGAGGGACACCTCGGTGTGCACCAAGCTTCGGGCGAACCCCGATCCGGTCAAGCTTTATGCGATCCTGACCGAAGCGCAGTCCATGCAAGCAGCGTAATCTGAAAAAAAGCCCCCGGATTTCGGGGGCTTTTTTGTGTGTACGGTGATCGGGGTCAGCCGCCGGTTCCCATTTCCAGCGTCCACCAGATTTTCCCGCCTTTTTCCTGATGCCAGGCGAACCCCATCTGCGTGGCCTTGGGGTCCATGATCACGGCGCGCGGTCCGGGTTCCTGCATCCAAGCGGCAAGGGTTTCGGTTTCGGTTTCGTAGGTCTCGGAAATTGCTTCACCGAGGAACGTGCCGAAATATCCGACCCGTGCAGCCCGATCGATCGGAGAGGAGCCGTCGGACCCGAAGTGCCAGGGCCGGTTCTGTCTGGCCATGTCCTTGGAATGGGTCGCCGCTGCCGCGTTCAACTGCGCGTTCAGCTGGACAGGCTGCAATCCTTGGGCCTGACGCAGGGCATTGACCGAATCAACCATACGGAACTGCAACTTTTCCGGGTTGCCGCGAATTTTGTAGACCGTGGGCAGCGGGCGACCGTCTGCACCGATGGTCGTGGTGCCGGTGTCTGTACATGCCGCCAGCGCGACAAAGCAAATCAAGAGTAAAGAAACGATACGCGTCATGATCGACCTGGTTATTGTGTCATTACAGGGCATAGCGCGCCTGACAGCTCTGAGCAAACGCGCAATAGCCTAAACTTGCGTGATTCTGCCGGTTTGATTTGCGACTGAAGCATTCTGGCAATAGAATGTCACGGATTTCAGACCTCACTTGAACACAGGACCCGTTGTCATGGTCAAAAAGCGCATTCAAACGTCCACACGCAGGGGTTTTCTGGCTGGGGCCACTGCAACGCTGGCAACACCCGCACTGGCGCAGTACATCCCCGGTGATCCGCTGCGCCCTGCACCCGAACCCGAACCGTCGGTGCGCCGCAACGTATCGGGTTTCCGGGCGCTGGATTGGCAGCCGTACTTTTCGAACACCAGAAACGGTGCCATTCTGGTCGATACCGTGTCGCGCGCGCTGCACTATTGGTCAGATGATCAAAGTATATACAAACTCTACCCTTCATCGGTTCCCCTGACCGAGGAACTGACCCGCCGGGGGCGTACCAGCGTGATCAGAAAGGTTGAAGGGCCCAGCTGGTCTCCGACACCGTCCATGAAAAAGCGAAACCCGGAATGGCCTGACTATATCCCTCCGGGGCCGGATAACCCGCTGGGAACACATGCTTTATACCTGAGTTGGAAGTACTATCGCATTCACGGAACGCACGATACGCGAAAAATCGGACGCCGGTCGTCGAATGGCTGTATCGGTCTGTTCAACGAAGACATTGCCGAGCTGTTCTCGATGGCGAAGGTCGGCACGCAAGTGTTGCTAATTTGACGACATTTTCGTGTGGGAACCCGCTTAGCGGTCAAGTTGCAATTGCATTCCAGCGTCAATGCTGATTAGAAAAAACCACGAGGTAAGTCTTAGATGTGTGGTTCCGGGCATTGGAACTGCGCAAATTCTGGAGGTTAATATGAAGAAACTCGTTCTCGCTGCTGCACTGACTGCTGCTGCTTCGACCGCTTATGCTGGTAACCTGGAAGAGCCGGTTGTTGAAGCACCTGTTGTTGTAGAAGAAACTCAGGGTTCGTCGCAGGGCATCCTGCTGCCGCTGATCCTGCTGGTCGTTGTTGCTGCTGCTGTTGCTGCAAGCTAATCCGACACGGAATTCATGAAAAAGGCGGTGGAGCAATCCACCGCCTTTTTTGTTTCCCAAGGCTGTGCAGGTCAGTCCAGCCAGCCGCGCAAGTTTTCTTCGATCACTGTGCCCAATGCAGCTATGTGCGCCGCATCGTCATTGAGACATGGAATATAGGTGAAGGTTTCGCCGCCCGCTTCTTCGAAGCTTTCCTTGATCTCTTCGTTGATCTCTTCCAGCGTTTCGATGCAGTCGGCCGAGAAAGCCGGCGCGATGACCGCTATGTTCTTTTTGCCCTGTTTGGCCAAATCCGCCACATGATCCACTGTATAGGGTTTCAGCCATTCCTCGGGGCCGAATCGCGACTGGAACGTTGAAACCAGTTGATCGTCAGACCATCCCAGCCGTTCCTTCAGCAGCCGTGTCGTCTTGGCGCACTGGCAATGATAGGGGTCACCCTGTTGCAGATACCGTTCCGGCATCCCGTGATACGAGCAGACCAGAATATCGGGTTTTATCTCCGCCGCTGCATAAGCACGTTCAACGGATTGCGCCAGAGCGTCGATATAGGCGGGTTGGTCGAAATAGGCCGGTACGGTTCGCGTGGCAGGCTGCCAGGCCTCATCCATCAGTGCACGAAAGAACTGGTCATTGGCGGTGGCCGTGGTTGCGCCCGCGTATTGTGGGTAAAGCGGGAAGAACAGAATACGGTCACAGCCCGCGGCAACCATCTCGCGCACTTTGGATTTTGTTGACGGGTTGCCGTAGCGCATGCAGAAATCGACCATCACCTGATCCCCATACCGATCCTGCATCGCGTCGCGCAGCTTGGCAGTCTGGTCCTTGGTGATCGTCATCAGCGGGCTTTCGCCCTTCTCGTGATTCCAGATCGATTTGTAGGCTTCACCCGAACTGAATGGCCGTTTGCTGAGGATGATTCCCTGAAGAATCGGTTGCCATTTCCATTTCGGATAGTCGATGACCCGCTGATCCGACAGAAACTCGTTCAGATAGCGACGCATCGGCCAATAGGTGTAATTGTCCGGTGTGCCCAGATTGGCCAGCAAAATGCCAACACGGCCCATCTTGACCTTGGGATGGTCGGCAGGGGCATGAGCGGGACGAGTGGCATCAAACATTGGGCATTCCTGAATTTTCGTGTTCCGACCTGAGATAAAGGGATTTGGTTGCGCGTCAATCCGACAGTTTGCCCTCTTCCGTGCGCAGGGCATCTGCCAGGCGCATTTGGGCTGACCCCGGGCGCAGCGGCTTTGGTTGGCTGTCATCGGGGGACCAACCGGTCAGGCAAATCAGTTCGAAGGTTGCGGCAAGACGGCCTGTTTCCGTCGAAAAGTGATCCGAATAGACGCGCTGCGCGGCTTCGAACACTCTGCGTCGGGTCGGACATTTCAACCGGGCAGCCAGAGCGTTGGTCTCACCCATGTCCCTCAGATCATGCATCAGGTGCCAGATATCGCGGTATTCTGCCGTCAGCGGTACGGCATCGGCCACTGGCAATGCCAGACCGGCCCGTTGCAGCAACCCACCCAGATCGCGCAGTTCGGCCATGGGGACGATGCGGGGGCTGAGCCCGCCCGTGACTTCGATTTCGGCCTGACCCAGCGCGGCGCGCAATTCGTGAAGGGTCTCACCCCCAAGGCATACAACAAGAAGCAACCCATCCGGTTTCAAAGCCCTTTTGCATTGGATCAACTGTCCGACCGGGTCATTGGCGCAGTGCAGCGCCATCGCATGAACTACCAGATCATGCGCGCCGGGTTGCAGCGACAGCACATCGTCATCCGCGACAATGGCGGCATCCGGAAAAACGCCTGCCCAAAGCTGTGGGAAAGGGGTCACAACCGCAGGTGCCGTAAAGGTTCTGTTAACCATGGAGAGCCGATCCTGAACCTCATCAATGGCGGCGCGGTGCAAGAAAAGGGCGTCGTCCTTCGCGCGGGCGCGATGATGCAGAATGGCGTTACGGTCGAAAAGAGAGGGTGCGGTGGGCTCGGGCAGTTTCATAGGTCGCAAGTATCGCATTGCGCAGCGGATTCAAACTGCCCTTGCACTGATCTACCCGCCGCGTTGCATGAGCTGCGGAGAGCTGACGGAATCCGATTTCGGCCTGTGTGGGGCGTGTTGGCGGGATACGCCGTTCATCGGTGGCACGGTTTGCGAAAGCTGTGGTGTGCCCGTGATCGGAAGTGCAGACAGGTTCCGGACCGAGTGCGACGATTGTCTGAAAACCCCTCCGCCCTGGAACACGGGCCGCGCTGCGCTGATGTATGATGGGAAGGCGCGGTCACTTGTTCTGGCCTTGAAGCATGGTGACCGGACCGAACTGGCCCGCCCCGCTGCCCGTTGGATGGCGCAGGCCGGACGCGATCTGCTGCGTCCCGGGATGGTGATTGCTCCGGTGCCGTTGCATTGGTCACGCCTGCTGAAACGGCGATACAATCAGTCTGCGCTGCTGGCGCGCAACCTGGGGCGAGAAACCGGGTTGGACTACGTGCCGGATCTGCTGGTGCGCAAACGGCGGACCCCTGTGCTGGACGGAAAGACCGCGCGGGAAAGGGGCGAAGCCTTGGCAGGCGCAATTGACATCCACCCAAGGCGGGCGCTGCATTTGAAGGGGCGCGATGTCCTGCTGGTGGATGACGTGATGACATCCGGCGCGACGTTGGCGGCGTGCACGCGTGCGTGTCAGGCCGCAGGGGCAAATCATATTTTCGTGTTGGCACTGGCGCGCGTTGCCAAGGATGCCTAATTCGCCCAAGATCGCACGAAACCCAAAGGGACCGGAACATGAAGCCCGTAGAAATCTATACCTCGCCGCTCTGTGGTTTTTGCCACGCGGCCAAACGTCTGCTGAAGCAGAAAGGCGTTGAGTTCAAGGAAGTTGACATTCTGATGCACCCCAAACGCAAGCCCGAGATGATCCAGCGTGCAGGCGGCAAACGCACGGTGCCTCAGATTTTCATCGGGACACAGCATGTGGGCGGCTGCGACGACCTTTACGAGCTGGAGCGGCAAGGCAAGCTTGACCGTCTGCTTGCCGCCTGATGAAGACCGCGCTGCTGCAAATCACCTCGTCGGATGATCCGGTCGAAAACCTGGACATGGTGCGCGCCATGGCGGCCGACGCGGCAGGGCAGGGCGCGCGGTTTATCCTGACGCCAGAGGTCACGAATTGCGTGTCAAACAGTACGACGCGGCAAAACGAGGTTCTTCAGCACGAAGAAGACGACATCACCTTGGCCGGCCTGCGGGATCAGGCCGCCCGACTGGGCGTGTGGGTGTTGATCGGGTCACTGGGGATCAAGACTCATGACGCTGACGGGCGGTTTGCCAACCGGTCTTTCATGATCGATCCGCAAGGTCGGATCGTGGCGCGTTACGACAAGATCCATATGTTCGACGTGCAGGTCACCGAGACCGAGACGTTCCGCGAATCAAAGAACTACCGCCCCGGCGAACAGGCGGTCATAGCCGAAACTGATTTTGGCAAGGTGGGTTTGACCATCTGTTATGACATCCGGTTTCCGTACCTGCATGCGGCTTTGGCGCAGGCAGGCGCGCGAATCCTGACCGTTCCGGCAGCGTTTTCACCTGTTACGGGCGCCGCGCATTGGGAATCGCTGTTGCGGGCCCGGGCGATCGAGACAGGCTGTTGGGTCTTGGCCCCCGCGCAAACGGGGGAACACCCATCAACGCGCGGAAAGACGCGTTTTACCCATGGGCACAGCATGGTCGTCGACCCCTGGGGAAAGGTGCTGATCGACGCAGGTACCGATCCGGGCATTCACATTTTCGATTTGGATGATAGTTCTGTGACAGAGGCACGCCGCCGCGTGCCGTCGTTGACACACACCCGGTCTTTCACTGGACCCTGACAGAATTGAACAATGACGGAAGACACCAACGCCCTTGCGGTCACGCTGTTCAGCGAGATCCTGACCGCGGATCAGTTGTTGCGCAACCGGCTCAGCCGGGTGCTGCCCAAGGGTATGGAAATTTCGCATTTCTCGGTGCTGAATCATCTGGTTTTCGTCGGGGACGAACGTAGCCCGGCGCAACTGGCCAACACGTTCCACGTGACCCGTGGCGCGATGACCAATACTTTGGCCAAGCTCGAATGGGCCGGGTACATCCACATCCGCCCCGACTGGGACGACGCCCGCCGCAAGATGGTGGCGATCAGCCCCGCAGGCCGCCGGGCGCGCGATCAGGCGATTTCCTCGATTGCCCCGCTGATCAACCGCGTGGTCGGAGAGCTCGGGCCGGACCGGGTCCGCAGCGCCCTGCCAGTGCTTCGGGATTTGCGCATGCAGTTGGAGGGGGAATAACCCCCTACTGTGGCTTCACGCTCGCCGTCACGTAATTCACGCTCAAGTCCCGATCCGAGATGGACCAGCTCCAAAGGATCGGGTTGAACACGAACCCCTTGCGGTCCACCGGGTCCAGCCCGGCCTGACGCAGCAGGTCAAACAGCTCGTCCGGCGTAATGAACTTGTTCCATTCATGCGTGCCGCGCGGCAGCCAACGCATGACGACCTCGGCCCCGAAAATCGCCATGGCGTAGGATTTCGGGTTGCGGTTGATGGTTGAACAAATCTCCAACCCGCCGGGTTTGAGCAAGTGACGCGTGGCGGTCAGATAGGACAGGGGATCAGCCACGTGTTCGACCACTTCCATGTTCAGCACAACATCGAATTGCTCACCGGCAGCGGCCATGTCCTCGGCCGTGGTATGGCGATAGTCGATCTTCAGCCCGGACTGTTCAGCGTGAATGCGCGCCACGGGCAGATTGCGTTCCGCGGCGTCGGCGCCCACAACGTCGGCCCCAAGACGCGCCATTGGTTCGCTCAGCAGCCCGCCGCCGCAACCGATATCCAGCAGGCGCAGGCCTTCCAACGGAATAGGCGACTTTAGGTCGCGATCGAATTCTCCGGCGATCTGCTGCGTTATATAGTCCAGCCGGCACGGGTTAAGCATGTGCAATGGTTTGAATTTTCCGTGCGGGTCCCACCATTCCGCGGCCATCGCCTCGAATTTTGCGATCTCGGACGGGTCCACCGTGTTCGGATGCGCTTGCATTCCTGTCTCCGTGTGCTCTTTTACGCTTAAGGACTATATAGGGCCATAATGGACAAGTACCCGGACCAAAAGCGCGCAGTTCAATATCTGTACCCGCCGATCGACCCTTTCGACCAGCGGATGGTCGATATGGGCGATGGGCACCGTATTTATGTGGAACAATGCGGTAATCCTGACGGCATACCCGTCGTGATCCTGCACGGGGGGCCGGGTGGGGGGTGCAGCCCGGCCATGAGGCGATACTTCGATCCACAGGCCTACAGGGTGATTCTGTTTGACCAGCGCGGATGTGGCCGGTCGCGCCCCACCGCCTCGGTCGAGGACAACACGACGTGGCATCTGGTGGCCGACATAGAGCGGCTGCGCAAACTCTTCGAGATCGAAGAATGGATCGCTTTTGGCGGAAGCTGGGGGGCGACTCTGGCGTTGATCTATGCCCAGACCCATCCCGATCGCGTCAGTCGATTGGTGTTGCGCGGGGTGTTCCTTGCGACTCAGGTCGAGCTTGACTGGTTTTACGGCGGCGGCGCCGGGCGGTTCTGGCCCGAGCAATGGCAGAAATTCACCTCGCTGCTGCCCGAGGTTGAACTGGACGACACCATTGCCGCCTATAACAAACGTCTGTTTTCGGGCGACCGCGCGACAGAGATCCTGTATGCGCGGGCCTGGTCGCATTGGGAAAACGCGCTGGCCTCGATCCACACCAACGGATCGGTTGGCGAAAGCCCCGGCGAATACGCGCGCACCTTTGCGCGGCTCGAGAATCACTATTTCACCAACAAGGCGTTTCTGGAAACGGACGGGCAGATTCTGGAACAGATGGACCGGATCGCGCATATTCCCGGCCATATCGTGCAGGGGCGCTATGACATGATCTGCCCGCCGCAGGCCGCCTGGTCGCTGGCGGAACGCTGGCCGAATGCCGAACTGAAGATGGTTCGTCAGGCGGGGCACGCCCTGTCCGAGCCGGGCATCAGCGCGGAACTGGTGCGAATCATGGACCGTGTGGCGGAGGGTGTCGCATGACCCGCATCGATCGCCGTGCTCTCTTTGCCTCTGGTGCCGCTGCCGCATTGCTGGCGGCGACAGGAGCATCCCTTGCCGGTACGCCCAAGAAAGGCGGGACATTGCGTCTGGCCGTTCCGCGCGATGACAGCCTCGAGCAAGTGGCGCGTGGGGCCGTTTTCGACACAATGACCGAAATCGCCCCGGATGGTACGTTGCGCGGTGAGCTTGCGACCGGATGGCAAACCGACGCTGAAGCACGGGTCTGGAACTTTGATCTGCGTGATGACGCGGTCTTTCACGATGACGAACCGTTGCAGATTGCTGATGTCATGGCCGTTCTGGCCGAAATCGGAAGGCCCGAGGCGCTTGCCCCCAACCGCCTGCGGCTTGAACTTGCCGAGGCAAATCCCGGATTGCCTTTCCTGCTGGCCGACAGCCGCTTTGTTGTTGCGCGCGCCGGTGAAACCGTATCCCCGTTGCGCAAGGCCAACGGCACCGGCTGCTATCGTGTCGAACGGGCAGAAGATGGCCGCCATTTTCTGGGCCGCCGTGTCGAGGGGCATTACAAAGATGGTCAGGCCGGATGGGCTGATGCGGTCGAGGTCATTGTAATCCCGGACCCCGCCGTGCGGGCCGAGGCGCTGCGGGACGGGTATGTCGATATCGCGGCGCTTCCGGATCGGGCCGGAATGCGAGGCACGCGCGGTGTCCGGTTCCACCCGTCCGAGGCCGACATGGCCCTTGCCGTATCGGATGCTGTCGGGATGCCGCGGCAGATTGCCGGGAACGGTGCGCTGGACGATGGCCGCATCGCCGAACGGTGGTGGATGGTGTAAATCCGAATGCGAATCCCTCGGGGGGTTGCAGACTCGGGCCATCCTGCGTATATGCAGTTTCAACAGCGGCGCGTTGGACTTCTGGTCCAAGGCTCCACCGGAAAGTTCGACGGGCCGCGCGCCCGTTTTTTTGTGCCCGACTGACAGGGTAGAGTACCAGATGACAAACGACCTGATAGCAAAAGCTGCCATTGACCGGCGACTGGCCGAGATCATCACGCCCGTGATCGAGGATCTGGGGTATGAGCTGGTCCGCATCCGCCTGATGAGCGGCAAGCAGACCACGCTTCAGATCATGGCCGACAAGCCCGATGGCGGTATTGAAGTGGATGACTGCGCCGAAATTTCCAACGCGGTCAGCGCCACGCTGGATGTCGAGGATCCGATCCTTGACGCCTATACGCTCGAGGTGTCGAGCCCCGGTATCGACCGCCCTCTGACCCGTCTGAAGGATTTCGAGACCTTCGAAGGGTATGAGGCCAAGATCGAGACCGCCGAACTGATTGACGGCCGCCGGCGCTTCAAGGGCGAATTGGCCGGGATCGAAGGGGACGAGGTTCTGATCAACATCCCCGAGGGGTCTGAGACGATCACCATCGGTCTGCAATTCGACTGGCTGAGCGACGCCAAGCTGGTCCTGACCGACGACCTGATCAAGGAAATGCTGCGCCAGCGCAAAGACGCGGGTGCCCTGAACGAAAACGCTTTCGACGAGATTGAGACCGAAGGGTCCGAAGAGGAGACGAACTGATGGCAATCACCTCAGCCAACCAGCTGGAGCTGCTGCAGACCGCCGAGGCCGTGGCCCGCGAAAAGATGATCGACCCCGGCCTGGTTGTCGAAGCGATGGAGGAATCGCTCGCCCGTGCCGCCAAGAGCCGCTACGGCGCCGAGATGGACATCCGCGTCAGCATCGACCGCAAGACCGGCAAGGCGACGTTCACCCGTGTTCGCACGGTGGTCGAAGATGACGAGCTTGAAAACTATCAGGCCGAAATGACCGTCGAGCAGGCAAAGCAGTACATGGAATCGCCCGAGGTTGGCGACGTCTTCGTCGAAGAAGTTCCACCGGTTGAAATGGGTCGGATTGCGGCTCAGTCCGCCAAGCAGGTCATCCTGCAAAAAGTGCGCGAAGCCGAGCGCGACCGTCAGTACGAAGAATTCAAGGATCGTGCGGGCACCATCATCAACGGTGCGGTCAAGCGCGAAGAGTTCGGCAATGTCATCGTCGATCTGGGCGGGGCCGAGGCGGTTCTGCGCCGCAACGACAAGATCGGCCGCGAAAGCTATCGTCCGAATGACCGCGTGCGCGCCTATATCAAAGAGGTTCGCCGCGAAGTGCGTGGCCATCAGATCTTCCTGTCGCGCACCGCGCCGGAATTCATGGCCGAGCTGTTCAAGATGGAAGTGCCGGAAATCTATGACGGCATCATCGAGGTGAAGGCCGTGGCCCGTGACCCCGGTTCGCGCGCCAAGATCGCTGTGATTTCCTATGATGGCTCGATCGACCCCGTCGGTGCCTGCGTGGGTATGCGCGGCAGCCGTGTTCAGGCCGTTGTGAACGAGCTTCAGGGTGAAAAGATCGACATCATTCCGTGGAACGAAGATCAACCGACTTTCCTGGTGAACGCGTTGCAGCCTGCCGAGGTCTCCAAGGTGGTTCTGGACGAAGAAGCCGGCAAGATCGAGGTCGTCGTGCCCGAAGAACAATTGTCGCTGGCCATCGGTCGCCGCGGTCAGAACGTGCGTCTGGCCAGCCAGCTGACCGGTCTGGACATCGACATCATGACCGAGGCCGAAGAATCGGCCCGCCGTCAGAAGGAATTCGAAGCCCGTACCAAACTGTTCATGGACAGCCTGGATCTGGATGAATTCTTTGCTCAGCTGCTGGTCTCGGAAGGCTTCACCAACCTCGAAGAGGTTGCCTATGTCGAGATCGAGGAACTGCTGGTCATTGACGGCGTTGACGAAGGTACCGCGCAGGAACTGCAAACCCGCGCCCGCGAATTCCTGGAAGCACAGGCCAAGGCGGCACTGGATGCGGCGCGTGAATTGGGCGCCGAGGACAGTCTCATTGAATTCGAAGGTCTGACACCCCAGATGGTAGAGGCGTTGGCCAGGGACGACGTGAAGACTCTGGAAGACTTTGCAACTTGCGCCGACTGGGAACTGGCCGGTGGCTGGACGACCGTCGATGGTGAGCGTGTCAAGGATGACGGTGTATTGGAGCCTTTCGGCGTAACGCTGGAAGAGGCGCAAGATATGGTCATGACGGCGCGTATCCTGCTGGGTTGGGTTGATCCGGCCGAGCTGGAACAGGCGGAAGAAGACGCCGACGGCGACGCAGCAGACGAGGAGGTCGAGGCCTGATCTCGGGCTTCGGGTGGCGTGTATGAGTCGCGGTGGCGCCCATAAGGATCGGTCCGACGGACCCGAGCGCAAGTGCATCGCCACGGGCGAGGTGCAGCCCAAATTCGGGTTGATCCGCTTTGTGGCGGGGCCGGACGGTCAGGTTTTTCCGGATGTCGCGGCGAAATTGCCCGGGCGGGGGGTCTATGTGGCGGCGGATCGTGCCGCCCTGGACAAGGCCGTTGGCAAGAAACTGTTTGCGCGGGGGTTCAAGGCGCAGGTGTCTGTGCCCAAGGACCTGGCGGAAAAGGTTGAACAGCAGATCGCGCGGCGCGTTATCGAGCTGCTCAGCCTGGCGCGCAAGTCCGGCGACGCGGTCGCCGGGTATGAAAAGGTCAAGACGTGGCTGGACCGGGAAGAGGCGCAGGTGCTGATTCAGGCCGCTGATGGATCGGGGCGCGGCAAGTCCAAACTGAGCACGCCGCACTTCGGGAAATACATAGGTTGGCTGACGGCAGACGAATTAGGACAGGCATTTGGGCGCCAAACGGTGATTCATGCTGCCTTGGCCTCTGGCGGACTCGCCAAACGTGTTGTAGAGGAAGCGCAGCGCCTGCGTGGCTTGCGCGAAACGGATGACGGCGGCAGGGGCCGCGCGGAAGGGTAAGTAGCTTTATGAGCGATAATGACGGCAAAAAGACATTGGGTCTTCGTGGCGGGGCACGCCCCGGAAATGTGAAACAGAGTTTCAGCCACGGACGCACCAAGAATGTCGTGGTGGAAACCAAACGCAAACGCGTGGTGGTTCCCAAGCCGGGCGCAGCAAAGCCGGGTGGCGGTGCTGCACCTTCGGGTGATCCGTCGCGTCGTCCTGCGGGCATTTCCGATGCGGAAATGGCGCGCCGCATGAAGGCGTTGCAAGCGGCCAAGGCACGCGAGGCCGAAGAGGCCGCGGCGCGCGAGGCTGCTGAAAAGGCGCGCGAAGAAGAGCGCGCGCGCCGCCGTGCGGAACAGGAAGCCAAAGAACGCGAACAGCGCGAAGCCGAAGAGCGTGCGCGTCAGAAGGCTGAGGAAGAAGAACGCAAGCGCAAAGAGGCGGAAGAAGCTGCCAAGCGCGCCGCTGCCGCGCCCGCACCGGAAGAGCCCAAAGCAGCTCGTGCCCCGGCCAGCAAACCTGCGCCGGCAGCCACGCCGCGCAAACAGGATCGCGAACGTGAGCAGCGTGGTCGTGGCAAAGGTCGCGACGACAACCGCCGTTCAGGCAAGCTGACTCTGGGTCAGGCGACCGGTGGCGAAGGCAACCGTCAGCGCTCGATGGCCGCGATGAAGCGCAAGCAGGAGCGTGCGCGTCAGAAAGCCATGGGCGGTGCCGTTGAACGGGAAAAGGTGATCCGCGACGTACAGCTGCCCGAGGCGATCATGGTCTCGGAACTGGCCAACCGTATGGCCGAGCGTGTGGCTGACGTGGTCAAATCGCTGATGCAGATGGGCATGATGGTCACGCAGAACCAGACCATCGACGCAGACACCGCGGAACTGATCATCGAAGAATTTGGCCACAAGGTCACTCGCGTATCCGATTCGGATGTTGAAGACGTCATCAAAGAGGTCGAAGACAGCGAAGACGATCTGCAGCCGCGTCCGCCGGTCATCACCATCATGGGTCACGTTGACCACGGCAAGACCTCGCTGTTGGACGCAATCCGCGACGCGCGCGTTGTGGCGGGTGAGGCCGGTGGCATCACCCAACATATCGGCGCGTATCAGGTGAAAACCGATGGCGGCACCACGCTGACCTTCCTCGACACTCCGGGCCACGCGGCGTTTACGTCGATGCGCTCGCGCGGCGCTCAGGTTACGGATATCGTGGTTCTGGTCGTCGCGGCTGACGACGCGGTGATGCCGCAGACGATCGAAGCGATCAACCACGCAAAAGCGGCCGAAGTGCCGATGATCGTGGCAATCAACAAGGTCGACAAGCCGGATGCAAACCCGGACAAGGTGCGCACCGATCTGCTGCAGCACGAAGTGATCGTTGAGAAAATGTCCGGTGACGTCCAGGATGTCGAAGTGTCCGCAATCACGGGTCAGGGTCTGGACGAATTGCTGGAAGCCATCGCGCTTCAGGCCGAGATTCTGGAACTGAAAGCAAACCCGAACCGCGCCGCCCAAGGTGCCGTAATCGAGGCGCAGCTGGACGTGGGTCGTGGCCCGGTTGCCACGGTTCTGGTTCAGAACGGCACGCTGCGTCAGGGCGATATCTTCGTTGTGGGTGAGCAGTACGGTAAGGTCCGTGCGCTGATCAATGACAAGGGTGAGCGCGTCAAGGAAGCTGGCCCCTCGGTTCCGGTCGAGGTTCTGGGCCTGAACGGTACGCCCGAAGCGGGCGACGTTCTGAACGTGACCGAGACCGAAGCGCAGGCCCGTGAAATCGCCGCTTATCGCGAACAGGCCGCCAAGGACAAACGCGCCGCGGCAGGTGCCGCGACCACCCTTGAACAGCTGATGCAGAAGGCCAAGGAAGACGAGAACGTGGCCGAGCTGCCGATCCTCGTCAAAGCCGATGTGCAGGGTTCTGCCGAAGCTATCGTTCAGGCGATGGAAAAGATCGGCAACGACGAAGTGCGCGTGCGTGTGCTGCACTCGGGCGTGGGTGCGATCACCGAGACGGATGTTGGTCTGGCGGAGGCTTCCGGCGCGCCGGTCTTTGGCTTCAACGTCCGTGCCAACGCATCGGCGCGGAACACGGCAAACCAAAAGGGTGTCGAGATCCGCTACTACTCGGTGATCTATGACCTAGTCGACGACGTGAAAGCGGCCGCGTCCGGCCTGCTGAGCGCCGAGATCCGCGAAAAGTTCATCGGCTATGCCGAGATCCGCGAAGTCTTCAAGGTTACCGGTGTCGGCAAGGTTGCCGGGTGTCTGGTGACCGAAGGTGTTGCCCGCCGTTCGGCAGGCGTTCGCCTGCTGCGCGACAACGTAGTGATCCACGAAGGCACGCTGAAGACCCTGAAGCGCTTCAAAGACGAAGTGGCCGAGGTCCAGTCGGGTCAGGAATGTGGTATGGCGTTCGAGAACTACGATGATATCCGCCAGGGCGACGTGATCGAGATCTTCGAGCGCGAAGAGGTTACCCGCACCCTGGATTGATCCCAAGCGGGACGGAGACAAAAAAACAGCGGCACCGATCGGGCCGCTGTTTTTGTTTGAAAAATGCCTCATTGCGTGTCGGGCTGGAATGTCCCGGAATGCAGGATGATGTCGAAATGGTGCATTCCGTGTTTCAAGGCAAAGCTGACCGAGTGCCCGGCCTTGCGCAGCCGTTCCGCATAGTCGCGGCTTTGACGAATGAATTCGCCGGTGTCCCGTTCCCCCACTGAAACATGATAGCGGGGGCCCGGTGGGGGCAGGTTGCGGATCGGGGACAGATCGTTCACTTCGACCGGGGTCAGGTGCAGCGGATCATTCACGGATGTCAAACTGATGGGTTCCAGATCATATACACCGCTGATCAGAAGCACGTCACGCACACGCAGCCCGGCGCGGGCCAATGCGCCGGCCGAGGTTGCCATGACCATGCTAGCCAGATGAGCGCCGGCACTGTGCCCTGACAAGGTGATCCGCGTCGGGTCGAATCCCAGTGCCTCGGCCTGTGACGCAAGCCACAGAAGGGCGTCGCGGCATTCGTCGACCATTTGATCCAGCCGCGCATCTGGGGCAAGCGTGTAGTTCAAGGTGGCAAAGGATTGCTCGGCTTCGATCAGCGCCGGGGCCATCATGGCCGATTCGCGCTGGCTGAGATCCTGCCAATACCCACCGTGAACAAAGACATGCAACGGAGCGCCGGCCCCCTTCGCAGGAAAGAAATCCAGCACCTGGGCCGGGGTGTCGCCATAGGCCAGGTTGGCCTGAACGGGCAGCTCGGCACGGGCTTGCGCACTCAGCGTTTGGTAGCTGGCCAGATAAGGGGTCAGGTCGCCACCGATCATCGAACTGGGAGAGTATTCCCGCTCCAGTTCGGCTTGTGAAAATCCGCGATACAGCATGGCTTAGCACTGCCCGCTGTACATCAGTTCCGTCCGCACATCATAGAGGTCATGGAAGAACCGCAACTCAAGTGCTTTTCGCAAGAAAGCCACGCCGCTGGAACCTCCGGTACCGGGTTGCATTCCGATCACACGTTCAACCGCGGTGGCGTGGTCAAAGCGCCAGCGTTGAAACAGGCTTTCCACATCCATGAGCTTTTCTGCCAGCGCATACAAATCCCAATATTTGTCCGTGTTGCGGAACACGTCGACCCAGATCTGAACCACGCGCGGATCACCGGAATAGGGTTCAGAGTAGTCCCGCTCGATCAAGTCCCTTGGAACGTCGAACCCCTGTCGGGCCAGCATGTGCAACACTTCGTCATACAGGGACGGTTTGGTCAGGGCGGCGTTCAGCATCTCCATCACCTCGGGATCATGCTCGTGCACTTTCAGGGTCGATGCATCCTTGTTGCCCAGAATGAATTCGATCTGCCTGTACCCATAGCTTTGAAACCCGGAAGAGTTGCCGAGGGCCTGCCGAAACGTCATATAGTCGGCCGGCGTCATGGTCAGCAGGGTTTCCCAGGCCGCAATCAATTGCCGTTGAATAGCCTTGATGCGGTCGAGGTTTTTCATGGCGGGTCCGAATTCGTCTTGTTGCAGGAACCGACGCACCTCGACCAGTTGGTGATGCATCAGTTTCAGCCACAGCTCACTGACCTGATGAATGATGATGAACAGCATCTCGTCAGGTTGTGCGGGGTCCTGAAAGGTTTTTTGCAGGTTCAGCAGCGTCTTCAGTTGCAGGAAGTCGCCATAGCTTTTGCGGTGAGTTTCGGCGAAATCAGTGACCAGGGTGTCTTCGACCCCCCGTTGCAACAGACGATCGTCTTTGTTCTCGCCCATCTCATGTCTCCCTTGTGCAAGTTCTGCAACTGTCTAGGGGCTGAGGTTGCAACTTTCCAGCGCGTTAGGTCCAGTCCAGAACAACCTTGCCGGACAGGCCTGATTTCATCGCGGAAAACCCTTTGGCGAAATCATCAACCGCAAAGCGATGCGTGATCACGCGGGACACATCCAGACCGTTTTGCAGCATGGCGATCATCTTGTACCACGTCTCGAACATCTCACGCCCATAGACCCCCTTGATCGTGATCGCCTTGAACACGATGCGCGACCAGTCGACCGGAGATTTGCCCGGAGGAATCCCCAGCAACGCGATCTTTCCACCCATCACCAACGCTTCGACCATCTGGTCCAGGGCGGCTTGCGAGCCGGACATCTCAAGCCCGACATCGAACCCTTCTTTCATCCCAAGCTCGGCGATGACGTCCTGCAAGCCCTCGGTGGATACATCGACGGTCCGCACGGAAGGAACCACATGTTCGGCCAGTTTCAATCGGTCTGCGTTGATGTCGGTGATGACCACGTTGCGTGCACCCGCGTGACGAGCGACGGCAGCGGCCATAATGCCGATGGGGCCCGCACCCGTGATCAGAACGTCCTCGCCCAGCAAATCAAAGCTGAGGGCAGTATGCACCGCATTGCCCAGCGGATCGAGGATGGCTCCGATCTCATCTGGTATGTTGTCGGGCAAGGGAACCACGTTGAAGGCAGGCAGTTTCAGATACTCGGCAAATGCGCCCTGTTCGTTCACTCCAATGCCCCGAGTTCCCGGATCCAGGTGAAACTTTCCGGCGCGGCTCTGACGGCTGTCGGTGGTGATCAGATGGCCCTCGCCCGAGCATCGCTGGCCGATTTCAAGCCCTGTCACGTTGCGCCCGATCTCGACGATCTCTCCGGCAAACTCATGGCCAGTGATCATCGGAACCGGCACGGTATGAGACGCCCATTCATCCCAGTTCCAGATATGGATGTCGGTGCCGCAGATACCCGTCTTGTTGATGCGGATCAGCACATCATCGGGGCCAATTTCGGGGATCGGGGCCTGCACCATCCACAACCCTTCTTCGGGTTTGGATTTTTCCAGTGCTTTCATTGTATTGGGTCGCATATGTTTACTCCCACAAATCGGTCGACAGGTATTTCAGGCCGCTGTCACACATGACGATGGCGACACAGCCGCCTTCTTCGGGGCCGCGCAGCAGTTCAATTGCCGCGGCAAGATTCGCGCCTGCCGAATAGCCGGCGAATATCCCCTCGGTCCGGGCCAGAAGCCGGGCGCAATCCCGCGCGGCCTTCCCCGAAACAGCTAGGTGTCCTGCCAATCGGCTATCCTTCAAATGCACCAGATCACCCATGGCGTAACCGCCGCCCTGAATGGGATGGTCCGGGGTCGAAACCGGCTCACCGGCCAAAGCGCGCGCGCCCGCAGGTTCCACGGCATAGCACCGCACGCCGTGCCGGTTCAGATACTCTGCCGCTCCGGCCAGCGTTCCGCCCGACCCTGCAAAGTCGCAGAATGCCGTGACGGTGCCTTCGGATTGCGCCCAGATCTCGGGCCCGGTCCCGGTTTCGTGGGCCTTGGGGTTTCCCGAATGGCCAAATTGATCCGCACGAAACGCGTTGCGTGCGGTCGTGATGCGTTTCGCCTCGACATCGACCAGTTCAAGATCGGCCCCAGAGACTTCGCCGGGTTTGCTGCCGGGGGCCTGGGGGACGATCACCACCTCGGCGCCCAACGCGCGCATCATGCGGGCGCGTTCGACCGAGTTCCCCGCGCTCATGACTGCCACGAACGGGTGCCCCAGAATGCCGCAGACAATCGCCAGGCCGGTGCCCATGTTGCCTGAGGTCAGCTCGACCACCGTCTGCCCCGGTGACAAAGTCCCGTCTGCGCGCGCCGTTTCGATGATGGACTTCGCCGCGCGGTCCTTTTTCGAAAGTCCCGGCAGCAAATAGTCAAGCTTGGCGATGATACGCCCGTTCAGCTTCTGCTGGGCACACACGCGCGACAGTTCGACCATGGGGGTGTCGCCGATCACATCGATGACCGATGGAAGGATCATTCGATGACCCCCAGCTCTTTGCCGACCTTGCCAAATGCGGACAGGGCGCGGTCCAGTTCATCCCTGATCAGAGCCGCATTCATCTGCGTTCTGATCCGCGCTTGCCCGCGTGGGACGACCGGAAAGAAGAAGCCCGAAACATAGACGCCTTCGTCGAACAGCCGTGACGCCATGTCTTGTGCCAGCGTCGCCTCACCCAGCATCACCGGGATGATCGGGTGTTCCCCG
Organism: Ruegeria sp. HKCCD6428; assembly: GCF_013110595.1. Lineage (NCBI taxonomy): Bacteria > Pseudomonadati > Pseudomonadota > Alphaproteobacteria > Rhodobacterales > Roseobacteraceae > Ruegeria > Ruegeria sp. HKCCD6428. Next base: position 41,265 of record NZ_WVQX01000010.1, on the reverse strand, counting down.
GGCAGCAGGTCAAAGCCAAGCTTTTCCAGCCCAGCGCGCCAATACTTGGCGTTGCCGAAGAGTTGCGCGCGCAGCATGTCGCCTTCTTCGACCAGACGGATTGCCTCCAACCCGGCAGCGACGATCGAGGGCGGCAGCGAGTTTGAGAACAGATAGGGCCGCGCCCGCTGCCGCAGCAGGTCGATCACTGGCTGCGGCCCGGCGATATAGCCGCCGATTGCCCCCCCAAGTGCCTTGCCCAAGGTTCCCGTCAGAATATCCACATCGACGCCGAAATGATCGGGTGTGCCGGCCCCGTTCGGCCCCATGAAGCCGGTCGCATGGCAATCGTCCACCATGACAATCGCATCGTATTTATCGGCCAGTTCCCTGATTTTCGGCAGGTTGGCCAGATAGCCGTCCATCGAGAACACGCCATCGGTGGCGATCATGATATGCCGCGCCCCGTCTTCGCGCGCCTGTTTCAGCCAGGCTTCGAGGTCGTTCATGTCATTGTTCATGTAGCGATAGCGCTTGGCCTTGCACAGCCGCACGCCGTCGATGATCGAGGCGTGGTTCAGGCTGTCCGAAATGATGGCGTCTTCCGGTCCCAGCAGAGGTTCAAACAACCCGCCATTGGCGTCGAAACAGGCGGCAAACAGGATGGAGTCGTCCTTGTTCAGGAAATTGGCAAGACGTTGTTCCAGTTCGCGGTGAATGTCTTGCGTACCACAGATGAACCGAACCGACGCCATGCCGAATCCTTTGGGTCCCATCGCTTGTGTCGCGGCCTCGATCAGCGCCGGGTGATCCGCCAGACCCAGATAGTTGTTGGCACAGAGGTTGATCACCTGCTTGCCGCCCACAGTGATCTCACCGCCCTGAGGCGAGGTGATCATTCGTTCGCGTTTGTAAAGACCCTCAGATTCGATCTGCGCAAGTGTGTCCGTGATATGGGACAGGAATGCATCTGACATGGCGACCTCCGTTCAACTGAGTCGCACATCTAACATAGCGGATGAAATTCCCAAATAGGGGAAATTCAATATGAAGGAAAAATATCCGTGAAGGCGGAATTTCGCGGATGTCAGGCGTTTTTTACGATCAGAAATACTCGGGCTGGCCCTTGGGCACAGATGGAATGCGCAATGTCGGCGGCGTATCGGGCCGTGTCCCCCTGGTTCAACTCGGACACCGCATTGCCTGAAGTGACTTTGACCGCACCTTCCAGCACGGTGAGCTGTTCACGGGCACCGCGGGCGTGGGGTTGGCTGTTCAGGGCCCCATCCTCGTCAAATTCGATATCATAGACTTCATGACCCCCGGCCTCTTCCGGTGGTGACAGGATGCGAATTCGGCAGTTCTGCCCCATATTGTCGATGCTGGGCACTTCGGAGTTTCTGAGTACTTCGATCTGGTCCGTGGTCTTTGTGCCCTCCAAGAGACCGGCGAAATCCACTTGCAAGGCGCGTGTCAGGTTCCACAAGGTCGAGATCGTCGGGCTGCTTTCGCCGCGTTCGATCTGACTGACCATGGACCGGGACACACCGCTGAGATTGGCGACAGCTTCCAGGGATAGGCCTTTGGCCCGGCGTGCCTCTTTCAGGCGGGCAGGCAGGAGGTTCAGGATATCGTCTGTGTCTTCCGTCATGACGGAATCCATGCGGGCTGCGCAACGCAATGTCAATTCCCGCCGTGACGGGACGTTTGGGGCGACAGTGCCATTCTGCGCATGCATAATGCAGCGAAATTCAGGAGGAGTAGCTCATGAGCGATATCGTTATTCTCGACGGTGCCCGCACCGCAATTGGCACCTTTGGTGGTGCGCTGGCTTCAACCGCGCCGATTGATCTGGCCACTGTCGCGACCGAAGCGGCGCTTGAGCGATCGGGGGTTGAGGGGGCGCAGATCGGGCATGTTGTGTTCGGTCATGTGATCAACACTGAACCGCGTGACATGTATCTGTCGCGCGTCGCCGCCATGCAGGCGGGCATTCCCAATGGTACGCCGGCCATGAACGTGAACCGCCTGTGCGGATCCGGCGCGCAGGCGATCGTGTCAGCCGTTCAGTCCCTGATGCTGGGCGATGCTGACTTTGCCGTTGCGGGCGGGGCAGAGAGCATGTCACGAAGCCCCTACATCGTTCCGCAGGCGCGCTGGGGCGCGAAGATGGGCGACGTCACCTCTCTGGACATGATGCTGGGTGCGTTGAACTGCCCCTTCGGCACAGGACATATGGGGGTGACGGCCGAAAACGTGGCGGATGAGCATCAGATCAGCCGTGAACAGATGGATGCGTTCGCATTGGACAGCCAGACACGTGCGGCAGCGGCGATCGAGGTCGGTTACTTCGACGGCCAGATCACTCCGGTACAGGTCAAGGTCAAGCGGGACATGGTCGATTTCAAAGTCGACGAGCATCCAAAGGCGACGACCGCCGAAGCGTTGGCCGGTCTGCGCCCGGTGTTCAAGAAGGACGGGCGTGTGACGGCCGGCAATGCCTCGGGCATCAATGACGGCGCGGCGGCGATGGTGCTGGCGACAGCGGATGCGGCCGAAAGGGCCGGTTTGAAACCGAAGGCGCGTGTGATTGGTTATGCGCATGCAGGCGTGCGGCCGGAAGTCATGGGCATCGGTCCGGTTCCGGCAGTGCAAAACCTGTTGAAGAAGACGGGCCTGTCAGCGGAAGATTTCGACGTGATCGAAAGCAATGAAGCCTTCGCCGCGCAGGCACTGGCTGTGAATCAGGAGCTTGGATTGGACGCGAGCAAGGTGAACCCCAACGGCGGTGCGATTGCGTTGGGGCATCCGGTGGGGGCCACGGGTGCGATCATCACGCTGAAAGCACTATACGAGCTGGAACGTACCGGCGGATCCAAAGGGTTGATCACCATGTGCATCGGGGGCGGTCAGGGGATTGCCATCGCCATCGAGCGGCTCTGACCCGGAAGGGGTGCGGGGGGGGCTGTCTGCCCCCCATCGCGCCAGGGCGCGATTCCCCCCGAGGATATTTGTGGCCAGATGAAGCAGGCGGGTTGGTTCAGCTGAGCGCGTTGATCAGCAAGACCAGCGCCGCACCTGCTGCGGCGCCGATCGTGGCGGGCAGAGCAAAGGACCAAAGGGTGGGCGTCTGCGGTTCGTCCTTCTGGGTCTGCGCGATCAGTGCGTTTTCGACCAGTGCCGGCAGACGCGGGCCGAAGCGGGCCAGCACCATTGCGGTTTTCCCAAAATCACGTAGGGCCGCCCGCGGGCCGATGGATTGTTTGATGTAGTCTTCGACCACGGGTCGGGCGACCTCCCAGATGTTCATATGAGGATCGAGTGAGCGCGCAACGCCTTCGACGACAACCATGGTGCGTTGCAGCAGGATCAGCTCGGTTCGGGTTTCCATCCCGAACCGTTCGGTCACTTCGAACAGATAGCTCAGCAACCGCCCCATGGAAATATGCGTGGCGTCCATGCCGAAGATCGGCTCACCCACGGCACGCAGAGCGCGGGCAAACTCGTCCACGTCCTGGTTGGCGGGAACATAGCCGGCTTCGAAATGCACCTCGGCCACGCGTTTGTAATCGCGGCGGATGAAACCGAACAGGATTTCGGCATAGACCCGGCGCGTGTATTCATCGATATGACCCATGATGCCGTAGTCATAGGCTATGATGTCTCCGTTCGCGGCGACCTTGAGGTTGCCCTGGTGCATGTCGGCGTGGAAAAAGCCGTCGCGCAGGGCATGCAGAAGGAACAGGCGCAGGACACGTTCGGCCAGATCATTGCGGTTGTGACCTGCGGCATCCAGAGCATCATTGTCACCCAGCGCGATCCCGTCCGCCCAGCTGAGCGTCATGACGCGCCGCGCGGACAGAGACCACACAACGGGCGGCAGCCAGAAGCCGGTGTCGTCCTTTGTGTTGGCGGCATATTCGGAGGCCGCCGCGCTTTCCAGACGCAGATCCAGTTCGCCGCGTACGACACCGTCGAAATGCTCGATCACCTCCACCGGTCGCAGACGGCGCGCGCCGGGGGCAAAGAGCTGGACGATCCAGGCGGCGAAATAGAACGCATCGACATCTTTGCGGAACGCGCGTTCGATCCCCGGACGCAGGACTTTCACCGCGACATCCTCGCCCGTGCTGGTCAGCTTGGCCTTGTGAACCTGCGCAATCGAGGCTGCGGCAATCGGTTCGCTGAATTCGCTGAACATGTCCGAGATCGGCTGACCCAGTTCTTTCTCGACTTCGGCCATCGCGTCGGCTTTGGAGAAAGGGGGCAGTTTGTCTTGCAGAACGCGCAGTTGCTCGGCCAGTTCATTTCCGACGACGTCAGGGCGGGTCGAAAGCACTTGCCCGAATTTGATATAGGCGGGGCCAAGCGCCGTCAGGGCGCGCGTGGCCGGTGGCATACCGGGGTCGCCTTTGTAGCCAAGCCATTGAAAGGGTTTGCCCAATGTGTGGGCTAGGATGCGAACGGCGCGCGGGGCTTCGAACGCATCCAGTACCACGTTCATGGCGCCTGTGCGCTCGAGCGTGGCGCCTGTGCGGATCAGGCGGATGATGTTATGGGGACCACGCATGTGTCAGATCTTCCAGCCGGAATGCAGCGCGGCGATACCCATGCTCAGGTTCCGGTATTTGGCGTTTTCGAAACCTGCGGCGCGAACCATGTTCAGAAACGTTTCCTGATCGGGGAATTTTCGGATCGATTCGACCAGGTACTGATAGCTGTCATAGTCATTGGCGATCAGTTTTCCCATGCGCGGGATGACGTTGAAGCTGTAAAGGTCATAGAGCTTTTGCAGCCCCTCATTGGGCAGCTGGCTGAATTCCAGCACCATCAGGCGGCCTCCGGGTTTCAGCACACGGTAAGCCTCGTTCAAAGCTTCTTGCGGGCGGGTGACGTTCCGAATGCCGAACGAGATCGTGTAGACATCGAATGTATTGTCTTCGAAGGGCAGGGCCATGGCATCGCCCACGACCCAGTTCAGGCTGTCCGACATCTGATCTGCCTCGGCACGTTGCCGCCCTTCGATCAGCATCGGCTCGGTCAGGTCCAGCACCGTGGCGTGGCCGTGACCCGCGCGCTTGAGGAACCTGAACGAGATGTCGCCCGTACCGCCGGCCACGTCCAGCAGCCGCTGGCCGGGGCGTGGCGCCAGCCAGTCCATCATCGCGTCCTTCCAGACCCGGTGGATGCCCATCGACATGACGTCGTTCATCACGTCATATTTCGAGGCAACCGAGTTGAAAACGCCCTGCACGCGCCCGGCCTTTTCGGCCTCGGGGACGGTTTCGAAACCGAAATGAGTGGTCTTGTCGATGTTGTCGGACATTTGCCTTGCCGTTTGTCGAATTTCGCCTCTGTTATAGGGCCAAGAGAGGCGGGCACAATGCGGCCCTTTGAATTAGGAGCCCTGTAATGCCCGAATTACCTGAGGTCGAGACAGTAAGACGCGGCCTGAGTCCCGCCATGGAAGGGGTCTTGATCGAACGGGCTGATGTGAACCGCCCCGATCTGCGCTGGCCGTTCCCTGAACGTATGGCCGAACGGCTGACCGGACAGCGGGTGGAGCGGTTGCGGCGGCGGTCGAAATACATTCTGGCGGATCTCAGCAGCGGTGAGACGCTGTTGATCCATCTGGGTATGTCGGGGCGGATGACGGTGTCGGGTGACCCGTTGGGGCAATTCGCACATAACCATCCCGCCGTGCAAAAACATGACCATGTGGTCTTTCATATGGCCAACGGCGCGCGCATCACCTTCAACGATCCCCGCCGGTTTGGCGCGATGGACCTGTTGCAAACGGCCAACGCCGAAGATCACAAGCTGCTGTCGGTTCTGGGGCCTGAACCCTTGGGCAACGATTTTCACGACCAACACCTGATCAAGGCGTTCAAAGGCAAGAACACCCCTGTCAAATCCGCCCTGCTGGATCAGGGAATCGTTGCCGGTCTGGGCAATATCTATGTTTGCGAAGCTCTTTATCGCGGCCGAGTGTCGCCACGTCGCAAAGCCGGACAGATTTCCGAACCCCGCGTGGCGGCGCTTGTTCCGATCATCCGGCAGGTGTTGCAGGACGCCATCGAAGCCGGTGGGTCTTCGCTGCGGGATTTCCGCCAAGCCGATGGAGAACTTGGATATTTTCAGCACAAGTTTGATGTCTACGGCCGCGAGGGCGAGGCCTGCCGGACCGAAGGGTGCGGAGCGCCGATCAAGAGAATCACCCAGTCCGGTCGCTCATCCTTCTATTGTGCGCAATGCCAAAGATAGCTTGATCCAAGTTTTTCGCGTGGTAAGGAATCGTACCTGAACGGAACAACCGGAAGCTTTCTCCTCATGGCTTTTGAGACGATCATCGTCGAAATCGAAGACCACGTCGCACTTATCAAACTCAACCGACCGGATGCGCTGAACGCGTTGAACACCCAGTTGCTGGGTGAGCTCTGCACCGCGCTGGAAGATGCGGACAGCAACGACAAGGTGCGCTGCATCGTGATAACCGGATCGGACAAGGCCTTCGCCGCCGGCGCGGACATCAAGGAAATGTCCGAGATGAGTTTTGTCGACGTCTACAACATCAACCTTTTTGCCGATGCGAATGATCGTGTGACCGCAATTCGCAAGCCGATCATTGCGGCCGTTGCAGGTTACGCGCTGGGCGGTGGATGTGAACTTGCCATGCTGTGCGATTTCATCATCGCGGCGGACACCGCGAAATTCGGCCAGCCCGAGATCAATCTTGGCGTCATTGCCGGTCTGGGGGGAAGTCAGCGTCTGACGCGGTTCGTGGGTAAATCCAAATCGATGGACATGAACCTGACCGGGCGTTTCATGGATGCCGACGAAGCCGAGCGTGCGGGTCTTGTCAGCCGGGTGGTGCCGGCAAAGAAGCTGATCGAAGAAGCCGTGAGCGCAGCGCAGAAGATTGCCGAGAAATCGCAGCTGACCGCAATGGCCGCGAAAGAAGCGGTGAACCGCAGCTACGAGCTTCCGCTGAGTGAAGGCATGTTGTTCGAGCGTCGTGTCTTCCACTCGATGTTCGCGACCGAAGATCAGAAGGAAGGCATGGCCGCGTTCCTGGAAAAGCGCACAGCGCAATTCCGCGACAAGTAAAGCGCGGAACCTCTGAGGCGGGTGTTTTAAGCCCGCCCCATATTCTTGGCCATGGTTCCAAGAATCACCTTGGCAATCTCTTTGAACTTGGCTAAAGACCCCAGTTATACATGCGCGTGCGGCCCGCTTGGCCCGACTCACACTCGTGATTTCTGATCCGGTGCGGATATGTCCGTGGCGCGCAACCCAAGATTAACGTACCGAACGAAGGTCAGATTCACATGGCAAACTCGCCTCAGGCAAAAAAGCGCGCTCGTCAGAACGAAAAGCGTTTTGCAATCAACAAAGCGCGTCGTTCGCGCATCCGCACCTATCTGCGTAAAGTCGAAGAAGCGATCGCATCCGGCGACAAGGACGCGGCGACTGCTGCTCTGCGTGCGGCTCAGCCCGAGCTGATGCGTGGCGTCACCAAGGGTGTTTTTCACAAGAACACTGCTGCCCGTAAAATGTCGCGCCTGTCCTCGCGCGTCAAAGCACTGGGCTAAGCTTTGGGGTGACCCTAGGTCACGTCAGAAAGGCTGAACCATTCTGAAAAGGCGCCGCACATCACGGCGCCTTTTTTCGTGTTGCCAGAAAACCGCGCCTTCACAAAACCGAGAGATTCTTTCGCCCAAAGACCCGAGTCAATATCAGAGTTTCGTTGCCGCGCCCCTCTCGGAATTGCTACGACTGATGTCAGCGATTCACTCGCTTGGGGGGACAGGCTGTTTTCCCGATCGAACTGACGGGCATCAGAGCGATCAGGGGACAATTGTCGACGACTGGCTTGAGCCAGGCTGCCGATCTGCCATGGAAGCCGGAATAAACCCGGTGATCTTGGCCCTGTCTAAAAATTGAGATTGCGACGTGTAACCCGATTTTCGGGACGTTCCGTTATTGCTGAGCGTCAGAACTGGGGTTGCCGAGCTCTTCGGGATGGTCCCGCCAAGCCGACTGGTTTGGCGACTGGATACCTATTGCGTGTGAATACAACACCGGGGAACCGGCTTCGTATGAATAAGGCTGACAGGCCAATAAGAATGGGATGCGTGAGGCGCTTAATGACACAAGAGAAATGGGGACTACTGCGTAACAAGTTGCTGAAGGCCATCGGTCGGAACAATTATACGACCTGGATCGAGCCTTTGGAATTCAAGGAGCTTCAGGACGGCGTGGCGGTTTTCTCGGTGCCGACCAATTTCATGGGCAATTACGTCAGCCAGAATTTTGCGGACCTCATTTTATACGAGCTGAACACCGCAGGTGAAACTGTGCAGCGTCTGGATTTCCGCGTCGCTGCAAACTCGCCTGCCCGACCCAAGCCAGCTGTCGATACGCCGCCGGTGGCAAAGCCTGAACCTGTCGCCGCGCCGAGCGAGGACCCGGCGCAGGATACATTGGAATCGCTTCAGGCCGCCCCGTTGGATTCCCGCTTTACCTTTGACAGTTTTGTCGTCGGCAAGCCCAATGAACTGGCCCATGCGGCTGCGCGTCGGGTATCCGAGGGCGGGCCGGTGACCTTCAATCCGCTGGTTCTGTACGGCGGCGTAGGGCTGGGTAAGACCCACTTGATGCATGCCATCGCATGGGAGCTGAAAACCAAACATCCGGAACTAAATGTTCTGTACCTGTCGGCGGAACAGTTCATGTACCGGTTCGTGCAGGCCCTGCGCGAGCGTCGGATGATGGATTTCAAACACCTGTTCCGTTCGGTTGACGTTTTGATGGTTGATGACGTGCAGTTCATCGCCGGCAAGGATTCCACTCAGGAAGAGTTTTTCCACACGTTCAACGCGCTGGTGGATCAGAACAAACAGATCATCATCTCGGCCGATCGCGCCCCGGGTGAGATCAAGGATCTGGAAGATCGGGTGAAATCCCGCCTGCAATGTGGTCTGGTGGTTGACCTGCACCCGACCGATTATGAACTGCGTCTGGGCATTTTGCAGAACAAGGTGCAGCAATACAGCTCATCCTATCCGGACTTGGCGATTGCTGATGGCGTTCTGGAATTTCTGGCGCATCGCATCTCGACCAATGTTCGGGTGCTGGAAGGTGCCCTGACCCGTCTGTTCGCCTTTGCCTCGCTGGTTGGTCGCGAGATCGACATGGAACTGACGCAGGATTGTCTGGCGGATGTGCTGCGCGCCTCGGAACGCAAGATCACCGTTGAAGAGATCCAGCGGAAGGTGTCCGAGTACTACAACATCCGGCTTTCTGACATCATCGGCCCGAAGCGCCTGCGTTCTTACGCGCGTCCGCGTCAGGTGGCGATGTATCTGTGCAAGCAGTTGACCAGCCGGTCGCTGCCCGAGATCGGCCGCCGTTTTGGCGGGCGCGATCACACGACGGTCATGCATGGCGTCAAGCGCATTGAAGAGTTGAAGCTGACCGACGGTCAGATCGCCGAAGATGTGGAAATGCTGCGCCGGTCGCTTGAAGCCTGATCCGCGCCTGTAGTCTAGGAAACCGCCCCGGTTCCTCGGACCCGGGGCGTTTCTTGTGCGCATTAGTCCACGGTTGGATCAGAACTGGTGCCTGTCAGGCACGCTGCCCTTGACGCTGGACGCAATCCAACCCAGAAATCCGTAAAAAATCCTTGTGCCTCAGGGTGGAACCGCTAACGTGCCAGTCCCGCCCATGTCGGTACGCAAGTCAGAGGAATTGAGGGTATGAAGATCAGCATCGAACGCGGCACCCTTCTCAAGGCCGTTTCGCAGGCCCAATCCGTAGTGGAACGCCGCAATACCATTCCCATACTTGCCAATGTCCTGATCGAGGCGGAAGGCGATCAGGCGCTGTTTCGCGCGACCGATCTGGATATCGAGGTGGTCGACAAGGCCCCGGCGCAGGTCGAGAAAGCCGGCGCTACCACCGTGGCCGCGACCACCTTGCACGAGATCGTGCGCAAATTGCCCGACGGAGCGTTGGTCACGCTGACCGCCGACAGCGCGGCAGGGCGTCTGACGGTTGAGGCGGGTCGGTCAAATTTCTCGTTGGCGACGCTGCCGAAAGAGGATTTCCCGGTCATGGCGTCGTCGGAGTATCAATCAAATTTCACGGCTTCGGCTGCCCTGCTGCGTCGGTTGTTCGACAAGTCGAAATTCGCAATCTCAACAGAAGAGACACGGTATTATCTGAATGGTGTCTACATGCATGTGGCCGACGGATCCGATGGCGGCAAGGTGCTGCGCTGCGTGGCCACCGACGGCCACCGGCTTGCTCGGATCGATGCCGATTTGCCGGATGGTGCAGAGGGCATGCCGGGCGTTATCGTCCCGCGGAAAACCGTAGGCGAACTGCGCAAGCTGCTGGACGATGATGAAATGGATATCGCGGTTTCGGTCAGCGAAACCAAGGTGCGTTTCGCCACGCCGGATATCACGCTGACCTCGAAGGTCATCGATGGCACTTTTCCCGACTACACGCGCGTTATCCCGCAAGGGAATACGCGCAAGCTGGAAGTGGATGCTGCCGAGTTCGCGCAGGCTGTGGACCGCGTGGCAACGGTGTCTTCCGAGCGTTCGCGTGCGGTGAAGCTGCAACTGGATGGCGACAAGCTGGTCCTGTCGGTGAATGCACCAGACAGTGGCGCGGCCGAGGAAGAACTGGCCGTCGCCTATGGTGATGAGCGTCTGGAGATCGGGTTCAATGCAAAATATCTGCTGGAGATCGCGTCTCAGGTGGATCGAGAGAATGCGGTGTTCATGTTCAATTCAGCTGGCGATCCGACCCTGATGCGCGAAGGCAATGACCAGAGCGCGGTTTACGTCGTCATGCCAATGCGCGTCTGATCGCGCGGACGCGCGATGCCTCCGGCGGGAGTATTTTTGAAAAGATGAAGGGAGGGGTCATGGGATTGGCCCTGACCGAGCTTACGGTCTCGCATTTTCGGTCTCACAAGCTGGCGCGGTTGTCTCTGGACGGGCGACCGGTGGCGATTCACGGGCCGAACGGGGCGGGCAAGACCAATATTCTGGAAGCGGTGTCCTTGTTTTCACCCGGTCGCGGAATGCGGCGGGCAAGCGCGGCCGAGATGACGCGGCGGCCCGAGGCGTTGGGCTGGAAACTGTCGGGACTGTTGCAATCGCAGGGTCAGAATTTCGAAATCGAAACCTGGTCTGAGGGTGGTGCAGCACGGCAGGTGAGGATTGATGGAAAACCCGCCACCCAGATTGATCTGAGTAAACTTGCGCGGGTGGTCTGGCTGGTTCCATCCATGGACCGCCTGTGGATTGAAGGGGCCGAAGGCCGGCGCCGGTTTCTTGATCGCATTGCGCTCAGTTTTGATCCGTCTCATGCAGAGGCCTCGCTGACGTACGAAAAAGCAATGCGCGAACGGAACCGTTTGCTGAAAGAGCAGGTTCGGGACGCGCATTGGTATGCTGCGCTTGAGGGTCAGCTGGCCGAGATGGGGCATCGTATCCACGCAGCGCGATTGGCGGCGTTGAGCCATCTGCGGGTGGCGCAGGACCAGGCGGAAACGGCTTTTCCGTCTGCCGAGTTGGAATTGGTGCAAACCGAAGGCGCGATGCCGGAAACGGCTGAGGATTTGCGCGACGCTTTGATAGAAAGCCGGTTCAGGGATCTGGCTGCGGGTCGGACTTTGGTTGGGCCGCATCGGTCAGACTTGTATGGCGTCTTTGCTGCCAAGGGTGTTCCCGCCAAGGATTGTTCGACCGGTGAGCAGAAGGCGCTGCTGGTTTCATTGATTCTGTCCAATGCCCGAGCTTTGGCCGCAATAGTGGGTGCGCCACCGATCGTATTGCTGGATGAGGTGGCAGCTCATCTGGACGCGGGTCGGCGCGCTTCACTTTATGACGAGATTTGTTCGTTGGGTGCTCAGGCCTGGATGACGGGCACCGGGCCTGAACTGTTTGAGGAGTTGGGTGACCGGGCCCAGACGCTGATCGTGACCGAAGGCGATGAGGGGTCGGTCGTGGCGGCTTAGGCCGGTTCGTTGACTTTGCGCTCCCACAGGAAGCCGCGCATGACTTCATCGACCGGTGTTTTGGCCATGTGGTTGACGTAGTTTGACATGGTTTTTTGTGCCAGGCCCAGCACCACGTCCAGAACCGCACGATGCGAATAGCCCGCGTCGAAGAACGCCTGAAGCTGTTCCTCGGTCGGGTTGCCACGGGTTTCCATCACTTGCAGGGTGAAGGTGCGCAGCGCTTCGAGCTTGGGCGAAGGCAATGGGGTTTCATTGCGCAAAGCCTCAGATATCTCGTCTGATATCTTCATCATCTTTGCGATACCGGTGTGCGCGGGCACGCAGTAATGGCATTCGTTTTCCACATTGATGGTCTGCCAGACGACGGTCTTCTCATCGTTGTCAAAATCGGTCTGCAAGAACAGGCTGTGCAGAACTTGATATCCTTCAAGGTGCTGTGGGCTTTCTGCCATCACCTTGTGCAGGCCCGGCAAGCGGCCAAAAGCGGCCTGGGACTTTTCTAACAGCGGTTTGGATGCTTCGGGTGCTGATTCGAGGTCATGAGACGGGAAAGTGGCCATGTCGGAACTCCTGTTTCTGGCGCGATGGGTGGTATTTAGGGTTTCTTGATCGATCGCTCAAGTATATATTTGAGTGAATGTTCAAGAATTGGTGATGCCGATGCCCCGTAAACCCGCATATGATCGCGACGCGTTGATCGAGAAGGCCCGTGACATCTTTTGGCGTCAGGGTTGGGCTGGTACGTCGCTGAAGGACCTTGAGCGGGAATTGAAGCTGAAACCCGGCAGTTTCTACGCAGCTTTCGGTTCGAAGGATGCGCTCTATGCGTTGACGCTGGAAAGCTACACGCAAGAAGGCTTGGCGCGCCTGAACGCCCTTGCTGAAAGACTGGGGCCGAAGGAAGCGCTCAAGGCGCAACCTCGTTTGGTCATCGAAGCGGTCGAGAACCCGGCAAGGGCTTGCATGTTGGCAAAGACATATGCCGAATTGCAGGCGAAGGATCATGCGCTTGCGGATCAGGCCGCGCTTCACATGGCGGAAATGAAGGCGTGTTTCGCCGACCTGTTTCGCAGCGCCCAGGCTGCCGGTGAAATCCGGCCTGAACATGACCCGGATCGGCTGGCGGCCCGGTATCAGTCGGACATTCTGGGGCTTCGATTGTCGGCCGAACGCAAAGATGTCAATGCGCTGGAAATCGCGGCGGATATCGCTTCTGACATCGACCGGTTGTGAGGTGGATTCAGATGGGCAGAAAACGACCCGAGTACACACAAAATATTGGGGGATCGCGTGACAATCCCCACCAGAAAACGTATAAGGTACCAAAATAATATAGGTACTGACTGAATGTCCGAAGACGCACAGGCTCCTCAAGAATACGGCGCAGATTCCATCAAAGTTCTCAAGGGCTTAGAAGCCGTTCGCAAACGCCCCGGGATGTATATCGGGGACACGGATGATGGATCGGGCCTGCACCACATGGTGTATGAGGTTGTCGACAACGGAATTGACGAAGCGCTGGCGGGTCACGCCGACCATGTGACCGTGAAAATTCACGCGGATTCCAGCGTTTCGGTCAGCGATAACGGCCGCGGAATTCCGGTTGATATCCACCCGGAAGAAGGCGTTTCAGCGGCAGAGGTCATCATGACCCAGCTGCACGCGGGCGGCAAGTTCGACAGCAACTCTTACAAGGTGTCGGGCGGCCTGCATGGCGTGGGTGTTTCGGTGGTAAACGCGCTGTCGGATTGGCTGGAGCTGCGCATTTGGCGCGCGGGCAAAGAGCACGTGGCGCGATTTGAGGGCGGTGAAACGGCAGAGCATCTGAAGGTAGTCGGCGAATGCGGCGATCGTACGGGAACCGAAGTGCGGTTTCTGGCGTCGACCGACACGTTCTCGAATCTCGAATACTCGTTCGAGACGTTGGAAAAACGGCTGCGCGAACTGGCATTCCTGAACTCGGGCGTGCGGATCATCCTGATCGACGAACGCCCTGCCGAGCGGCTGGAGACCGAGCTGTTCTACGAGGGCGGCGTAAAGGAGTTCGTCAAATACCTCGACCGATCCAAAACGCCGGCCATGCCCGAGCCGATCTATATCAAGGGCGAGCGCGACGATATCGGTGTCGAGATCGCCATGTGGTGGAATGACAGCTACCACGAAACGGTGCTGCCATTCACCAACAACATCCCGCAGCGCGACGGCGGGACCCACGTGGCGGGGTTCCGGGGGGCTTTAACCCGGACGATCAACAACTATGCGCAGTCCAGCGGGATCGCGAAAAAGGAAAAGGTCAGCTTCACCGGTGACGATGCGCGCGAAGGTTTGACCTGCGTGTTGTCGGTGAAAGTGCCCGACCCGAAATTCTCGTCCCAGACCAAGGACAAGCTCGTTTCCTCCGAGGTCCGTCCGGCTGTCGAAGGTCTGATGAACGAAAAACTGGCCGAGTGGTTCGAAGAAAACCCCAACGAGGCCAAGAATATCGTCGGCAAGATCATCGAGGCTGCGTTGGCCCGGGAAGCTGCGCGGAAGGCGCGCGAGCTTACCCGGCGCAAGACGGCGATGGATGTGAACTATCTGGCGGGCAAGCTGAAGGATTGTTCCGAGAAAGATCCGTCGAAAACCGAAGTTTTCCTCGTCGAGGGTGACTCGGCAGGTGGATCGGCACAGACCGGCCGGGATCGTCTGACGCAGGCGGTTCTGCCCTTGCGGGGGAAAATCCTGAACGTGGAACGCGCCCGGTTCGACCGGATGCTGTCGTCTCAGGAAATTGGCAACCTCGTCATGGCGCTGGGTACGGGCATTGGCCGCGATGAATTCAACATCGAAAAGCTGCGCTACCACAAGATCGTCATCATGACCGACGCGGATGTGGACGGCGCGCATATCCGGACCCTGTTGCTGACCTTCTTCTATCGGCAGATGCCGGAATTGATCGAGGGTGGGTACCTCTATATCGCGCAACCGCCGCTGTATAAGGTTTCCCGCGGAAAGTCAGAGGTTTACCTGAAGGATCAGGCCGCTCTGGATGACTATCTGATCAATCAGGGCGTCGAAGGCGCTGTTCTGAAACTCGGCTCGGGTGAGGAAATCATCGGCCAGGACCTGACCCGCGTGGTCGACGAGGCGCGTCAGCTGAAACGTGTTCTGGATGCGTTTCCAACGCATTACCCGCGTCATATTCTGGAACAGGCCGCCGTGGCTGGGGCTTTCGTGCCGGGTGCGGTGGACGCCGATCTGCAAGGTGTGGCTGACAAAGTCGCCGCACGGCTGGATCTGATCGCGTTGGAATACGAACGCGGTTGGCAGGGTCGGATCACACAGGATCACGGCATCCGGCTGGCCCGTATCCTGCGCGGTGTCGAAGAGGTTCGCACGCTGGACGGCCCGATGCTGCGCTCGGGCGAGGCGCGCAAGACCGGTAGCTTTACGCAGAGCCTGCAAGAGATCTACAACTCTCCGGCCACTTTGAACCGTCGTGATCGCAGCCAGATGATCCACGGTCCGCTGGACTTGTTGCGCGCCATTCTGGAAGAGGGTGAAAAAGGCCTGTCCTTGCAGCGTTACAAAGGCCTGGGTGAGATGAACCCTGACCAGCTGTGGGAAACGACACTGGATCCGGATGCGCGGACTCTGCTGCAAGTGCGCGTGGATGACATGGTCGAGGCGGATGATCTGTTCACCAAGTTGATGGGTGACGTCGTGGAACCTCGTCGGGAGTTCATCCAGAAAAACGCCTTGAGTGTTGAGAATCTGGATTTCTGATAATGTTGTAGGTGCGCCCATAGCTTTGCATTTCGCCCAAAGAATTGCATTTTTGGCCCAAAACTTTGGGCGCATTAACCTTCAACTTTCTTGGTTCGAGGCTCCATATCTTCGGGTCTCATTCTTTGCCTGTTTCGCGCCATCGCCGTATTGCCGGGGAAGGTTTTCGGATGGCCGCTTCCAGCCCGAAGCGGACCTACAAAATCCGACTTTGCAATTCTCGTGTTGCGGACAAGTTAGGCCGCGTACTGCCAAGGTCTCAGCGTCGCTAGCCACTGAACTCTGACAGTGGCTCCGCAACTACAATTGCTTAACACAAACTTTGCGCCAAAGACTGTTGCCAAGCTCTGTTTCAGTTCACTTTGCCTGACAACGTTTGTGTCGGCAGTTGTCCAAAGAGTGCTCTGTAGTCTCGCGCGAACTGACCCATGTGCCAAAATCCGTAAGCGTTTGCGATGTCCGATATACTCTCCTCTGGCGAGCAGGACACCAGTTCATGGCGTACAGCACCGAGACGGGCTCTTAGATAAAACTGCTTGGGGCTCACCCCATATGTTTCCTGAAACGCGCGACGAAGAGTGCATGCAGATACCTGAATATCTGCACATACTTCACCGATTGAAACGTTATCCATCAAATGGGCCCGCATGAACTCAACGGCTTGTTGTGCTAAACGGGTTCTATTTTTACTGTTTCGCCGATCACTCCATTTTTCGCCTACCACCAGCATTTCCAGAAGCTCAAAGATCATATCACTCTCTTCACTATCAGAGCTTGGTCCGGCCGCTGATCCAATTAGAAAGCGCGCTTTGTTTTTGACTAAGGAATGAAGCTTTCCAGCGTCGCTAACGAAAGATCTTAAAGCGTCATTTCGCACGGTGCTGATATCAAGACCGCAATCGTCGGCGATCCGTTGAGCCCTTCGGATGTTGATGCCAAAGGTCAGGCCTGTGAGCGTTGAATTGCTCACGCCTTCAAAAGGGTCTCCGCTACCAAAATTCATCAGAGCGGTGTCTGAGGGTGAGCCGTTAAGCCAAGTCCGTACACTCCCTTTGTCTGGTAAGCCAAACGCTAGAATGTCAGGGCGAGAAACACCAGTTTGGTACACAGCCTTATCAAACGACAAATCAATCATTTGAAGGTCAAGACCTGCCCAAACGGATACCGAAGAGTTCATAGTTCCCTCCTCAATTTGGCGTAGCTCAACATCCCATTGGGACAGCTCGCGGAATTGCGAAGGGTCCTGCAAAAAAAGTGTGTTTGGGGCGCAGGTTTTTTTGGGGGCTGATCGTTTTTTGATGTCGTCCATTCCGCCCCGCAGGTAGTTTTCATGAAATGTTATTCGAATATGTAGGCTTGGACAATTGCAAGACAAAGCAGACAAATCGAGAGGGAAGAGGTTCGGACGCCCATCGTTGCCTGACGATACTGCGCGCACCGAACGCGTCGTAACGCTGCTAACCAAAAGCGAAAAAGAGTTGTTGCGCTCACAGGCTGAAGACAGCGAACTCTCCCTTTCAACCTTTTGCCATCATCTGATCCTTGAAGGTCTGAAAACAAGTAAATCATGAAACAGGGGTATCTCATGAAATCAAAACTGTTCCTCTCAGCGCTGGTCTTTACCGGCTCCGCTATCACGGCGGCAGCTCAGGACAGCAATATCGTGCATGATGCGGAATACTATGTCCTGAAGCAGCAAAACGAAGCCGTTTGGGTCGAGAACGACGCACAGGTTGACCAACTGCTGGCCGATTTTCGTGAGAAAAACGGAGGGAACCCTCCAAACATCTTCTACATCCTTATTGACGATATGGGTTTTGGCGACATGGGTATGCCCGAGATGAACGCGATACGCGGGTATTCGACGCCCAATATCAACGCGCTCGCAGAGGAAAGCATGCGGTTTGCGCGCATGTATACCGAGCCGTCCTGCACACCGTCGCGGGTCGCCTTCATGACGGGTCGCCAGCCGTATCGCAATGGGATGGGCGATACCGCCGTCGATATTTCAGGTTTTGGCCTTGCCGATGAAGAAGTCACAATTGCCGAAGTTCTGAAATCCGTAGGCTACAACACCTCGCATGTTGGCAAATGGCACATGGGCGACATTCAGGAATCCTGGCCTACTTATCAGGGCTTTGACTACGCCGCGTTCCCCATCCATCAGCAGGGCCAGTTGGCCATCTTCAACGAAGATGCAGCCAAGGAAGAAATCACCATGGCCATAGGGGAAGACAACTACAACTCCAAATACACGCTGGATGATTGGTTTCGCCCTGATCCGGGACACATGATTACCGGCCTCGAAGCTGTTATTGGCGGGGAGGTCCGCGAAGTCCATATGGAACCGGGTGAGAAATGGACCCAGGACAAATATAATGAAATGAACATCCGCTATCAGGCACAGGCGATGGAACAGTTGCGCCTGCTAGCAGAACGGGATGAACCGTTCTTCCTGCAATACTGGCCGCTTGTCCCTCTGTCGACAACGCGCACGACGAGAGCGGCGTTCACGACACCCAACGGCGGTACATTCGTTGAAAGCATGGAAGAGCTGGATGAATGGATCGGGGTCATTCTGAACGAAGTCGATGCGCTGGGGCTTAGGGACAATACCCTGATCGTTTTGATGGGCGACAACGGTCACTTCACCAAATATGCCCCCGGCAGTGGGTTTTCGCCGCTGGTCTTCCGGGGCGGCAAGGCCGATACGTCTGAAGGAGGCGTTCGGGTGGATGCGTTCGCCCGCCTGCCCGGCTTGATCGAGGGAGACTCGATTGTATCTGACATTATTCATATCTCTGATTTGTTCACGTCAATTGCGCGTATCGGCGGAGCGATGGATGCCATCCCCCGCGACCGGATCATTGACGGTGTCGATCAGACGTCCCTGATGTTTATTGGCGATACGCATGGGCGCAGGGATCATGTACTGATCTACTCGATCAATTCGCTGAAAGAGGTGGTAAAGGAACACATCAAACTCAAAGTTCCGGCCAAAGGTGAAAATGCTATCGTGGCCAAGTTCTACAACCTGTTCCGCGACCCCCGCGAAGAACAGAGCGTATCGACCGAGATCGGAGCATGGGCTGGACATGAGTTTAACCGCATTATTGCCCGCCACCTGAAATTTAAGGAAATGTACCCCGATCAACCGGCCGCGACTGGACGTCCCTATGAAGGTATCGTGAACCTTCGTCCTGAAACCGTCGCAGCGGTGGATGCCTTTGTCGCCAAGCGGGACATTCAGCCCGACTAAAAGGTGAAGCTGATAAGAGTAATGCAAGCCCCGCATCAGATAATGATATGCTTGATGTGGGGCTTGGCATCCACAACAAAAATTCTGGAAACAATATGAAAATCCAAGCGCTTGTCCTTGCATTGGCGACTGGCATTGTTGCGGCCCCAGCAATCGCCGATGAAAACGCTTCAAACCCTTTGGCCGCAGTTAATAACACGGACATCCGGTATCAGTATTTTGATTTGGGCAACGGTGCTGACAAGCAGGACGCCTTTATAGATGGCGCATACATGCTGCGGCCTGATCTGAAACTGAAATATGAGTTGCACTACAACTCAACGGATGTGACTGGAACTCGGTTCACTGACTTCGAGAAATTGAGCCTCAAAGCGATCTATTTTCCCTCTCAGAGACCGCTCAACGAAACGTGGGCCATCAAGTCGGCCATTGGTCTGGAGTGGATTCTGGACTTTGGCGACCCGGAAAAAGGGATCGGAACCGGGTCCGATCAAATTGCGCCTTTTGGCGGGTTCGCCTTTGCAAACACAAAATCAGGGCTGACGCTGATCCCACTGCTCCAGCATTTTGCTTCATACAATGGCCCGACGGACATAAACCAAACTGCGATGCGGTTGATTGCGCTACAACCGTTTGGCGATGGGTACTGGGCCAAGGCTGACATCAAAGCACCATATGACTGGGAGAACGATGCTTGGCCAGCGACCGCTGAGTTCCAGATTGGCAAGAACCTCAGTCCTGGCATCGCAATTTATGCTGATTTCCTAATCGGTATAGGTTCCGACCGCCCCTACGATAAAGGTGCCGGCTTGGGTTTGCGTTTCAACTACTAGTTCACCCACACCCAACCTCGGCGAAGATCATCTATGTCACAGTCCAGAACTCTGTTCAGCCATTTGTATTCTGCGCCTATCTTGACCCTTCCTGGAACTGCCTTGAGCCAATCCCTGCCCGCGCCGGGTTGGTAGGAAATAAATTGGCGTCACTCGCGCCGCATCATTCTACCTGGTCGCTCCGCTCTGAACTCGGGGAAGATCAACAGTCTCTAGGCGATCCGCTGAGATGGATTTGAACCTTGAAACTGAATCCGTTGTTCGCGCTTCTAATCCCCAGCCAGCGATGCTCAGGCCCAGAGTTCTGAGAAAAGAGACTTCTATTACGATCTGTACCCAAGACTTTGCAAAGTCCGCTGTCTGCGCATTGCAGACCTTCGCGCACGGCATACCACCCAACATTAGAGAGTGGATCATCCCAGAACTTTTAGATCTTTTGGTGCGAGCCGACTTTTCTCCGGCAATGTCCCAAATTTAATTCCTTCGATTTCGAGTTTGTCTCGTATCGCTACAAGTTCACCCAGTTTGTACTCAGATTGCTCAGGAACAACGTATAGTACTTGAGGAACCTTTCTCAAAAGAAGTGCTGCTCTTGCCAGTTGGTCAATCAAGTAGCCAGGATCAATTCTATTCCTCGGGCCTTTGATCTCAATCGCCGCAAAAGGCTCCGAGCCTTTGTATACGATTAAGTCTGTGGCAAGAGGCTCGAACGTTCTGCCTTCTCGAACAGTCAAATTTTCCATATTGAAAATGTCACTAGTGTTCTGTTTGAAAAGCATTTTTGCGTTTACTTCGAAGTCTCGGGCTCTTCGCTGGCCGCCAAAACCACCTCTAGCAATCACGACCGCAGGCTTCTCCGCCAATCGAACTTCATCAAGAATAGACTTAGTTTCCGCCTGAGATAACTCCCCTGAAAGAACGGCATCAGCTATCTCTTTGGATTTCCTAGGGTCATACCGATCTATCCTTGAAAGCAAAATAACTTGCATCATGGCCAGCCAGTCGGGCTTTGATTCAAAAAGATCGGGTCGGTTCTGTTCTAACCATTTCGCCGCGGACATCGGATTGCGAAGGCTTGCAGGCTTTGTGCCTCTAATAGCGGCAACGCTTTGGAGTGCATCGTCCGGAAACGCGTACCCGCAGGCTTGGCTGTCTTGGACAACGCGATTCAGCCACGCTCCGAGGGCAATCCAGTTTTCAGTTTTGGCCAAATCTTGAAATTCGTCTTCAGTCATCATCGGTCGCAATCATTTTATTCGCATCGAGCCCATTGCCAATGCGAATGGATGCATGTATAGAGCCCGTATGAGGATAGATCGACACGCACCCCCGACGGCCCGACGCGTTCACAAGCGCGGAATGAAAAAACGCGCTGGCAAAATGTCTGGCGTCAAGTTCCCAGGCGTCATTCAGCTCGAAAGCCAAATGGAAGCAGCACTGGTTCGTTGCATGCAGGTCGACCCTCGTGTGGTCTCGCTTAAGCCACAGCCTTGCACAATCGACATGGGAACCGGAAGAGCATTTGCAAACAAAGAAGCAGCGCTAGAGGCTTATGAAGGGCGTCGGTACAGGCCTAAGCTTTATACACCAGACCTAGAAGTCAAACTTGTCGACGGCCGTTTGTTCTACTTGGACGCCAAGCACAGCGCTCACATAGATAAGAAACCTGAGTACCTGGACTATCCTTCACTTCTTGCCGAAGTCGGAATCTCGCTTGTCATTGTAACTGAGTCCTTATTGCAGGGGCCGATTGATCGAAATGCTTGGCTGCTATTGCAAGGACAAGCCGAAGAGACCGCCCCTAAACTTGCAAGCAAAATAGCGTGTCTCAAACAGCAACGTGTGACGTTCAAAGAACTAAGAGAGAATATTGGCATCCCCCAAGCGAAGATTCTTCGCCTTATTCTTGATGGCTATCTGGTGTTCGATTTTTCATGTGAAGCTCTTGGGCCATCCACGAACCTGAATACTGCGAACCGCGACCGAAGACATCTGGAGGTAATCGAATTTTGAAGCAGATTGTCAAAAGGCGGCACCAGAGAACCATCAAATATAGGGGAGAAACCTATGCTGTCGATGGAGCGATAGCTGGGCGGGATGCATATCAGATATCGAACTCCCAAGTTGATCCTTTTGAGATATCTGGACAAGAATATCGAGACCATGTGCACGATGGGCTAGTGAAGGAAGAAGGCTTCGACAAACGTCCTCGTAATGTAACCGCTAAAGATGCACGTGAAGCTCAGCTCAGACTACGCATTGTGGAAAATGCACTAAAGCTTGGGGAGGAAGGCGTTCATTGGGCAAAACGCATACCGATACTTCAACGCGAGTTCGCCGAAGAACCCACCTTCAAAATCAAGGGTAACCGTTTTCCGAGGCAATCGACTGTTCAGAATTGGGTCAAATTGTATCGGCGCGGCGGGCCGGACGCGCTTTTGCCCAAGCGCAGCAATTCAGGAAATCGTATGCCAAGGTTTGACAGCGTTTTCCAAGAGATAGTGCTCGATCTATTGGAAATGCAATATACGTCTTCGGACAGACAAAATCTAACAAGTCTGTCTAGCGACGCTTATATTCAATACCAGTTGGTTTGCCATGAGAATGGCATAAAACCTGGGTGCTGCGGACGCAAGGCAGTCGAAGCGATTGTGCACACAATCCCTCATTTTGACGTTCTAAAGTGGCAACTGGGCAGTAACGAGGCGCGCCAACACATGCGAATTGCCCAAAAATACTATGATATAACAGCACCTTACGATCAAATAGAATTGGACTGCACAAAAGCTGACATAATGCTGGTTGATGATAGCGGGGAGGTAATAGGTCGGCCGTGGATTTGTGCAGCGATTGACTGTGCTACTAGTTGGATTGTCGCATTTCAGGTCTTCCTACCAGATCCATCATCAGAACATGTGGCCAAAGCTCTAAAGGAGATGATTAGCTACCCAGAGGAAGACTTTTTCGAACAGCACGAAATTGTAAACAGGAAAAAAATCGCCGCACTGCCGAAAGTGGTTGTAATGGATCAGGGTTCAGAGAACGTGGGCGAACCCATCGATGCTTTTATCGAAGTTGCTGGTGTCCATGGCCATTGGGCGCAACCTCGAAAACCCCAGGAAAAGCCGTTTATCGAAAACTTGTTCGGGGCAGTTCGAAGCAAAGTCAGCCAGCTTCCGGGTGCGACTAAGTCAAAGGCGTATCCCGACCGGGATCGAACCAAAAAAGCAATGGATGAAGCCCGTCTGACGCTAAGAGTGTTCAATTCAATAATGCAACGCTGGCGCTACGACGAATATGGAAGAACTCCGAGGAGAAAAGTCCAAGACATCTTTAAACGGGGTGAAACACCTAGCGCTGCTTGGGACAGATTGGCAGATGAACACATAGTGCCAGAACCCCCGTCTTTGGACGAGCATCACGCAGCGCTGATGATCCAATCCGAATCTCGAACTCTGTGGCACTACGGTATCGAATTCGAGAGTATGCAATACAACTCTGAAGACTTGGCAAGGCTGTACCGACGACTAGGCCCGCGCCAGCGTGTTGAAATACGCTATGCTCCACTTGATGCTAGGGAAATTTTGGTCGTGGATCCGCATACAGGCGAGTTGGTGCGCGCGTCCAACAAAGCAAAAGACTTGGCAGCACTTTCTTATCGTGAGCTAAGAGAATGCCGGTCACCCAAGGCGAAACACAACGGACCAATCAAAACGGCTTTGGAGATCCACAAAGATATCCAAGCGCGCAGGACGTATAAGCAGGGCAAAAAAACTAAACTGCAAAGGAACCGCTCTGCGGAAATCGACAAGTTGCGGGCCGCTGATATGCAGAACAGAAGTTTGAAAGAACCACAACTAATTGACCAAATACGGTCAGAGGTTGGTCACAACAAGCTCGCAGTTACGAGATCAAAGAACTTGCCAAGGGTCGAAAGAAAAGATGCTGGACCAAACAACTAGTAGAGCTCTGCAAGGTGCATTCATCCGACATAGCCGCCACGAATGGGCTGTCTCGGAGATAAAACGTCTTTTGAATATTGCAGCAACCGAGGGTGGACGGATCATACCAATCTTGGGGCCGACGAGATGTGGAAAGACAGAACTGACAAAGGACTTGAAGGCACAAGTTGAAAATGACCGCCACGGCCCAAGTGCTATTCTGGTATCTTCAGATGTCATTCTGGGCCGACTTGCGCCACGGCCTTCCGAGCGGGATTATTACGGTTCCTGCTTGCGAAGCATGGGCTTTGATTTCGTAGAACGAGAGCGACCTGCCCAAATTCGAGAACGTCTCTTTCGGCTCGTAGCTGAGCACGGCATTCAAACTATCATTATCGACGAAGTGAACCATTGCGCCGAAACTCTGACTAGACACTCGCGTCGACAAGCCGCTGATCACTTCAAGACTATTGTTGATGAAACCTCAGTCACTCTGATTTTAGCTGGGTTGCCAATGTTCGAAGCGGTTATGGACAGCAACGAGCAGTTTGCGGGACGCTGTTTGAACACCATTCGAATGAACCCCTATTGGTGGAGCGTTGAGGCTGATCGTATCGCGTTCTGCGATGCAATCTTTGCGGCCTTCTATTGTCTTGAGGAGTCCGGCATCCTTTTGGAGTTTGACCAAGACGATATGGTACGGCGATTGTACGGTGTTTCCGGCGGACGTGTGCCAGTGGCGTTGGAAGTGCTGCGCGCGCCCCTGGCATTGGGTGCCCAAAATTTACAATACAGCACCAAAACGATTGCCAGGGCAGCGACGGATTCAGGCCTGGAGCGAGATCCGTATCAGTCGTTTTTTCAAGAAGAACCACCATCGGATACTGAGCTGATCAGGTCATACATCAGAGTCATGGCAGATGCTGGTCTCGAAGTAGAGCCTATGACGTCGCATGAGCTTGCGATTATGCGAGGTGTATGAGGTGCCGGGTTTGTTTGCAGTACCACCATTGAAAGGCGAGAGCCTTATCGGATACTTGCGTCGTCTAGCCCATGTAAATGGATACAGAGATGTCTCTGAATTTTTGACACGGTTCCGGCGGAAGTATGGGCGAATTCTAGTCGAGAACATCGAGCACTTTGAGCAAGAGATGGGCTTAGAGAAAGGTTTGTTGGTTGCTATCTCCCCTTCTGCCAAACCTGAGTCACCCAGCTTAAGCTGGCGTTTCGAGCGGCATCATAGCGATCCGATTTGCCCTTCATGTCTTGCCGATGGCTTACCCTTTCAACAAACTTGGCGTCATTACTTGGTGACAGCCTGTCACCATCACAAAACGCGTCTTCAAGATGTTTGCCCTGTCTGCAAAACCACATTGCGTCCGACGTCCGGCGGCTTTGATAAATGCAGATGTGGCTTTAGCTACTCAAATTTCTCAGGGGTGGCAGCAAAGGACCACGAAGTGATCATCTCCGCCTTGATTGCGGGAGATTCAACGGTTGGCAAGCGGTTTCTTGACCTTGCAGGAGGGCGTCAGGTCCCAAAAGACATTGGCGCTTTTATTAATTTCCTAGCGAGTGGTTTCGCTCAGAACCGCACGGGCAAGTCTGGGAAAACACAAACACCCAAAAGCGTTGCAGATTCGTTGGAACTGATTGAGCCGTTGGCAACTGTATTTGACCATTGGCCAAATGGGTTCGAAGAACACGTTCGAGGGTTGATACTGGCAGGAAATTCAGAATCCAACTCTGTGCCGTCCATGCTCGGAAGCTGGTATCAAAGACTTATGAAGTTCGAAGATGATGCGTACCAGCCTTTCAGAGATGCAGTGTCGCGTGCTGCTTCAACCGAGTTCAAGGGAACCTACCTGGGAAAGCTAACGCCGTTGCAAGCTCGGGAATGGGTCTCGGCTAAACAAGCGGCCAAGGAACTGGGAATTTCTGCACAGCGCTTGGTGGCTGAGGTTCAGTCAGGTCAAATTGCCGGAAAGCAAGCCCATAGCGGGTATGGGCACCGGCATACGATGATTCCACGCTTCGAAATTTCGAACATCTATCTGGATAGGAAGCGGTATTGGAATGGGTTGCAGGCCAGAGACTACCTTGGTGTTACAAGAAAGCAATTTGATCTGCTTCGCGCGTCAGAATTGATCCACGAGGTTGCTGCTGAATACCGTCCTCCACTTGTTGATGGCTGCATTGACGGTGAAAGCCTAAAAGAGCTCACAACAAACATTCGAAACTGCACTAAAGTTCAAGCGGGAGAAACTATTCCGTTCAATCAGCTCAACCTGAGGCGCACAACTTATCGAGCTGCTTTGATGCATGTTCTTCAGAAAATCTCCACAGGCGTTATCAAACCTGTTGTTGCGGAAGAAAACATGCGACTTGGTGAGTTTCATTTTTCAGTTTCCGACATCGACCGCGAACTTGGGACGCAGCGGTTGTCAAAAGACTGGACCGCAAATGATGTCGCAAAGTTGACGGGTTGGAAGGCTCAGGCGGTGACACATTGGTGCAAGCTGGGCCTGCTCGGATCACGCAAAGTTCCGCATGGCCCAAGCGAGTCTTTCTTGGTCAGACCGCAGCAGCTTGCGATCTTTCAAAGCGAGTACATGCCGGTAGCTACACTGGCTAGGTCAAGAGGAACTACGTCCCGAAAACTCCTGTCTGATTTTGAGAGCAAAGGGATTGAGACCCATGGTGCGCAAATGGAAGGTAAGACGACGCGAGGACACTTGGTAAAACTGAGTGATCTGGCTTCGCTGCTGTCTGAGGCTGCCTAGTGCTCGCCTGCACCATCCGAAAAGAACACCACTGAAATGCGCTGTCCAATTGCGGGTTCGTGGTCGCGTGAAATATGTTCAGCTTCTTCGATGACCCGGACCATCTTCTCATGGATCTCTGCGGACGCCTGATGATCGCTTTCGAGCTTTTCCAGGATAACCTGAAGCGCGATGTACCCCTTGGGAAGACCCTCATAGGCGAAGCTGTCACGCACTTCGTGTTTCGCTTTTTCCCAGAAGGGATCAAGCTCACGGCTCCACGCCTCACACACCATTTCCACGGCAGGCAGTGCCATATGGCCAAACAATTCTTGATCACTGAGTTCGACACCACCTTTGCGTCCCATGAACTCGGCGCAGGCTTTCATGAGGCTCTCAACGCGAGCGGGGCGCAAGTCCCACTCGGTCAGCTTGCCAATCTGCTCTGAAATCGTCTCTAGCGCTTCAGAGAGATCTTCCAGTGACATGTGGGTGTGTTCCATACCCAGGCTTCTGGTCCGTTCGTATGCAGTCTCCAGAGATTGGACGCAGGCCAGCTGGTCGCGTTCCAATATCAGGCCTTGCGCAGTATCCTTTAGAAGCAGCAGGCGAGGCGGAAAGAAGCTATTGCTCTTGCTAAGTCCTTTGAGATGTAGCGCCGTGAATTTCTCACGGGCCGATAGGAGCGCCAACTCGGCGCCCCAGGTGCCCTGGATTTTGGCCTTGTCGATGAGTTTGTAGCGGTCTTCGGGGATTGTTTGCTTGGTGCGTTCCAGCACGTCGTGAAAGTTATTGTCGCGAAGCCGCCTTGGGGATCGCAGATATTCAACAACACTATCGAGGATCAGTTCTGCGTCTTCGGTGCTTTCTTCTAAGACGGCGTCGATCAGCTCTTCCCCAGCCAAAGTTCTATAGTTCTCTATGCGCTGGGCGATTTTTTCGTCAGATGCAAACTGACCTACTGGCACATCAATAAGGTGATAATTGACGACCCCGAACTCACTATCGATCCTGTCGATCCTACCCAGACCTTGGATGAGCTCTTTCAGGTTCGAGGTCAGACCAAGCAACACCAGCGTGTCTGACGACTGAAGGTTGATACCTTCAGCCATTTTGTAAGTCAGAAAAACCGAGGCAGATCCTTTTGGTTCGTTCTTTCCTCCAGGTCGGAAGTAAGACTCAACGGACTTGCCCTGTGTGATACGCTTGAAGCTGTCGGGGCCACCTCCAAAGATCACCTTCACGGCGCGATCTTCACCCTTGGTTTGGTTTCCCACGACATAGTTGGTGTGGTGGCCTTTGCGCGACAGTGCTTCTGCAAAAATCTCTAGTGTGTCCGTCCGTTCTGCGAGAAAGACGACTCTGTCTTTTTCATTTTGTATTCTCAGGCATGCCTCATACCGCTTCTCATCAAGCTCCTTGAGAACACTGAGACCCAGTTTTTGGTTTAGCGCGTCGCATTTCTTTGTGGGTTCAGGCGCTTCTATTCCCAATGCTTCGAACATGTCGGACTGGTCGCGGTGGGGCACCTTTTTCTTCGATTTTCCGCCACGCTCGAAGTCGCGAAGCGATTTGCCAATAGCTCCATGAGACATCTCCCAATGGGCCTGGGCGGCGCTCACGCGCAGAATGTTCAAAAGGTTGCGGATGTAGAGTTGGTCCTGGGTGCTTTGTTGCGTGCTGACATGCCCGAACCGGCTTTTCTCGACAGCGGTCACCCTACCGCCAGGCGCAAGTTCTTTACAGAGTGCCACAATCTCATCCAGGCGCGTTTGCTGAGGCTTTGTCACCATAAGTTTCTTCGGGCGCCCGTGGTTTTCAAGTTTCGGGTAACTGTGCTTCCTGGGATCTTCGTCCTCGCCAATGCATCGCCTTTGTCTGCGTGTCAAAAACGGAGAAACAAGTTGCGCGAGTTCGGTGCGAGCCTCTCGCGTGAGCGTCGTGTCGGGTTCTGACAAAACGGCCAGTTGTGCATCCTGGTTGAAGATATCTTTGGGAACGTGGGTTTCGCGCTCGAACAACTCACCCATGGCCTGAATGAAGGTTGGGGTCATGAAAATGGACGCCCGCTTCTCCTGCATATGGGTCAACCAGTCGACATCCCGGTTCCCGAGCAGCGTTGCTGACAGACAGACATTCCAGCTTGGTGGGGCAAGTTCGATGGCTGAAGCCATTTGAGATGCTTGTTCAAAGCCTGGTGTAACCGTGTGGCTTTCATCGATTATAAGAATGCCAAACTGATCGAGCCTGAGCCCAGATTTTTCTTCATCGCCAGCGCCGCGGAGGTGTTGTTTGGCAAGTTTGCTATTCGCGACAGGTTGGAGCGAGTTTGTCGAATACTTGCGCCAACTGGGAATAACTTTGGGCGGGGCAATTACAGCCGCATTTTTTCGCGCAACGCCATGGACGGGGGAGCGGGGCACGACTTCTGAGAATGTTTCTGACAATGCTTCGGCCAGGTGACAGCCGATCTCTGTCTTTCCTGAACCGGTTGGCGCTTCTACGAAGGCGATGCCATGGTCATAGACGATGGAACACGCCTCATAGGTCAGCTCCTGTTGATACCCAAACAGCGTATGGCTCGTGATCTCTTTTCGGGCGCCAGTGAGCCAGGGTTCAAACCCCTTTTGCTCCGAAAGTGTTCGCGCCATCGCGTCTTCAGCGGTCACCGGTTTGATAAGCTTTTCGAGTATCTCCAGCGCCTCGGTATTCCAATCGACAGACACATCCCAAGCCTGCTCGGCGGCTTCTGTGCGTTCGACCTGAAGTTCATGCGTGCCCGCATCCAGGTCATCGGCATACTCGATGTTTCTGTAGAGCCCTGAGTAGGAAAAGTTTGCGGACCCGGCGACGGCACCTTTTGGGGAACTGACGATTTTTGAGTGTAGCCGCCGATCCCCAGATATACCCAACTTGCGTTTGGCGAGCTCCGGATCGAAGACACGCAGATCAATTTTCCCGGTTTTGATGGCGTGTTTTGCCAGCACTGCGATGAGATCGTGGTCCTCTTCCACTTGAAGCCCGGAGCGCTCCAGCCAGTAGATTTTCATTTCTTGGGTGACTGGTTTGGGGTTTGTCAGTCTTTTGGTATTCGCAGTGTCGATCCCGAACGATATCCGGATCCGGATATCGCTGTCGTTTTCCAGATCCCGCAGCTCGGGCAATTCCTTCATCAAAATCGACAGCGAAGACAAGAAGTCCTGATACCCGGTGACAATCAGACAATCCCCGGAGGTGATGTGGGGTCGATAAAGATTGATGACCGGCCGGTCGATATTGGTGCCGACCTTCGCAACCGGTTCGGCATCAAGCTCGCTTGCGGGCTTTTGATTTGCTTCGGTGAGCTGCTTTGGCTTGGAACGCAGCCAATCAGGGAGTGAAAACAATGAACAAGTCTTGGTTTAAGGACACTTAGTCTAATAGTGATACTGCGGGCATCGTCCTTCAAGACGTCACCGGAAGAAACATTCGTTTTCCTGAAACTGTCGGAAATTCGCACCGGTTTTGTGGCAGGATGCCGGGATTTCGAGATTTAACATAAGTCGCAATTATGGAGCGGTTGCGTTCTAGTCAGCCAACCACCGGCTAGATCCGAACCTCGGACACTCGTGAACATTCCTTCAGCGGTAGCCGTGAGCACAAAGTTCAAAGGGCTTCCTCGAACTCAAAGGTCTGCGATGCGCAGAAAGCTGACTTTGCAAAGTCACAGTCTCCACTTCAAGCAGCACTTCAATGCTTGGTGGGCGCCAGATTGATAATCGTATTAAGCAATTTCATTTAAGTATTACTGCATGACATTCTGTTTTATCCACAGTCTGGGCACGTAACACACTGGCTTTCATATGCTTAAGACAGGCGGTTTTTAATTCGAATTTGCTTCACGCGCAGCTTTGGCTCGAAAACTTGCCAATTTTGACGCGTCAAATTTTGCAGCCCCGGAACCTAATTTTCCAATGGCGCTTGGATCGTTGACCTCATCCGCGTCAGTGAACTTCCAACCATAAGCTGGGAGATCATCGCCAGCCTCTACATACTGAGCTTCAAATGAATACGTTGCTCTCATTGGAACGAACCCATCCACGAAATTCATCGTCCTCTCTGACGGCGAAATAGAAACTATCCCTGTAAGGCGAACTGGCTCGTGAAAGCGTTCTGGATACCAACCTTCCGGCAATCGAACACGAATAAGCTGGTTTGGGTTCGGTGGAGGCGTATGGCTGCACATACCTCTCTCCGGAACCAAGTAAGCGACGTTTGTACCATCAGGATCCGGTGGTGCGGGTATCGCATAGCCCGCCAGCTTTACGACTTTTCCGTCAATTTCTGGATTACCAGCCGTGGCGGCTTTCTTTCGTCGCTCTGCAACGACCCATCGTTGTTCAATCAACCAATCAACGTCGATCCCAGCCTTTTGCAGCGGCGTCTCATTTTCCAGAATTTTCGCTTCAAGACTTTTGCGGACATCTTCGGAATGGGCTCCACTATCCAGTCTGAGCTTTAGTCGGACGACTTCAACAAGACCACTAAGCTGGTCAGGTGTCAGTTCTTTGAAAGGATCTACGTATTCCTGAGATTCTTCATCAATCAATTGGTTCCAGTCTAACTCAGCGATTTCTGCGGACAACGACGTTGAAATCAAAGAGGCAACACAGACTATTCTCCAAATCTTCATGACTTATCCTTTTCAACCGTATGGCCACTTGGATGTTGGTCAATGCGTCATCACCTGCCAGCTTAAGACATTTATGGACACTTGGGCTCTAAGCGAAACACAGTTCAAAGCTCGTTTTTATAGATGACTCCGTCCTTCATAATCAGGTCGAAGTTTTCTTGTGGGTCCCCTACAAGCTCCAAGTTTTCAAGCGGGTTGCCGTCCACGAGGATCAGATCAGCGTATGCGCCATCTCTGATAACTCCGAGTGGACCGTCTTGGTAGGGATGACGAGGGCCACTCATTTCCATTAGGCGGGCATTTTCAGAGGTCGCTATCTTGAGCGCTTGATAAGGCGTCATCCAAGTTCCCAACCTCACAAGATATTCGCTCTGTTGATACGCCTTTGATGGATCCATGAGTTGATCGGTGCCAAAGGCGAGATTCACGCCAATTTCGACGGCCATTGGGTACAGCGCGTCTACAGCATCAGTCACCTGTTTCCACTTTTTGGCACTAACTGGGCTATCCCAAACCATATCGGCCTCAAACATCGCCTGAGGACTGAGCCAAGCGCCTTTTTCCTTCATCAATTCCAGTGTTTCTCTTGATGCGAAGAAGCCGTGCTCGATGCTCATCACGCCGTTTTCTATTGAGGTACGGATACCTCTGTCTGTCATCACATGCGCCAAAACATAGGTGTTAAAGTTCGTTGCCTCTTCGACTACCGCACGAATTTCGTCGACCGAATACTCGCTCACATCCAGCGGATCGTATTGGGAAGAGACACCACCACCAGTCGTGATTTTGACCTGAGTAGCACCAAACTTGAGGATTTCTCTGGTTCTCTTTCTGACTTCCGGTACGCCATCAGAAATCATCGCCATCATATTTTTTTCCCAATAACTCAGTTCAGAGTTGGAGTTTCTTGGGTTTTCAAGCAGCGTGTGAAAGTCGGCATGGCCTGACGTTTGGCTCATGAATGGTCCGGAGGGCAAAATGCGGTGACCGGGGTATTCACCAGCGTCAATCAGTTTCTTGATCGTAAACGGATTTCCGCCAGGGTCTCTAACGGTGGTAAATCCACGCATTAAAGTCTCTTCAGCCCCCTTCATACTGCGAATGGCCACTTCCGACATGTCGCCTTGATTCAACATTAGAACGGATGCAGGGGTGTAGGCATACGTCGTGTGCCAATGGACATCGATCAATCCTGGGATCATCGTGCGACCGCCACCGTCAATCACCACCGCGTTCTCGGCTTCGATTGGGTCGGAAGAAACAGCGGTTATGAGATTATCTTCGATCAAAACGTTAGCATTCTCGATGCGTGCTTCGTTTACCCCGTCAAAAACATGAACATTCGTTATGAGAGTTCTTGTAGAATCCTCTTGAGCGCTCGCCAGCGTTGCCAGCATGCTTGAGATTACCAAGCAGAGCGTTGACAATTGATTTTTGCGCATATCTTTCACCCTAGGAATATCAAAGCATTCGATTGTTTAATTTTAACGAAGGTAGCCAACTCTCCGAGGAAAATCGATATGAACTTTTTTAAGGAACTTGGCGAAGGCAAACCGGAGCTTTTTGCGGCAACCGTACGTGAAGCAATGACAGGAGAGGTTTTCGATGGCGATGTGATACAGTTGGGAAAGGGGGCTGACGAAGGCGCAATTTTCACAGCTCGTTTAGGGCTTTCCCGTTTGTCTAGTATCCGCTTCAAGCCCAATGCATTGGTGAGAACCGCACAAAGTGAAAGCTTCGCTAATTTCACTGTACCAATCTGCGCTTCAGAGTTATGGACGGTAAGTGGCGTTCCTTTGAAAGAAAACTCCGTTTTCTTCAATTTCACTGCATCGGAAACCGAGGTAGTCGCGCGCAATCGAACTTCGTTATGTGGTCGTGTGCCCTTGCAACGATTTCTCAAAGAGGTTCAACTTTTTTCCGGCAGAAATACATCGGATTTTCGCAGACCAACGGTTATCGTGAAACTGTCTTCTGATTTTCACGCAGCTTTGGTGCGAACACTTAGCTGCATAATGAACCAAGCCGATGGTCAATATACCCAGAGTGATTTGGAGGCGCGTCTTGCAAGGACGCTTGCGATCTTCTTTGCCTTATCTCTGAATAGTGGGAATGCACGCAAAGCGACTTGGTCTCAAAAAGTGGGTTTGGTCTCAAAAGCACGAGAGTACTATTCTTCCGCCTTGTCAAAAAGGCCATCAGTGGCAGATCTGTGTCGAGTAACCGCGGTAAGCGCGCCAACATTGATCTCAGCATTTCGCGACGTAACGGGTGAAACACCAGCACGATTTTTTGCTCTTCAAAGACTGGCCAATGTCCATGATGAACTTGTTCAGGCGTCTCAGCAAAAACCCATGGTGAAGCAAGTGGCGCTCGCTCACGGATTCACCGATTTGGGACGATTTGGGAGCCTGTACAAAAGCATATATGGAATTTTACCATCAGAGCAAATTGAGCGTACTGTACCCATTTGACCGGTTGTCTTTTTAGTTCTGCCGAAAACCGATTAATACGAATCTCGGCTCCGATGTAGCAGAGTTCCCTTGACGGATTGCAATGGCACCTCAACGATTTGCCAAACAGAACTATGGATTGGACGGCGGAATGTTTTCATTTTTTTTGAATTTCTACAGGCTCTTAAAAGCGATTGTCCGCTCGTGGAGTAGCCCTAGATTCCGCGGAGCGCTTACCCTTGCAATACTCTTGTTGCTTTCCGGAACTTTGTTTTATGTCAGCGTCGAGGGGTGGTCTTGGGTGGACGCGCTGTACTTCAGTGCAACTACTATTTCTACGGTTGGCCTCAGTGACCTAACGCCCGTAACCGACACAGGAAAACTCTTTACCGTGTTGTATATTTTCGTAGGCGTCGGGGTCTTCATCACGCTGTTTGTACAATTCACACATGCCCTTCTTAGGGACTACGATGAGAAAAAGTCGTCAGATAATTGAAGACTGAAGCAACGGTCTTTCGGTCGTTGCACCCTAGCGCTTCGCTCTGCCGTATGCGGTTAAGGTCGTTGAGAAACTGCTTGGATTAAGGCAAACAAAGCAAAGACAAGGTTCTTTATCATCTTGTCTAAGCAGCTAGTTTGAGAACATGGCCTCCGTAGCACAACTAACCGACTGGATGATTACCGAAGGACGCCGCTCAGGCGACCCTGTTAAAGTAGTTTCGCATTTCTGCTCGTCCTTAATTGAGGAAGGTGTACCGCTCTGGCGGGTCAATATCGGTCAGCGCTTCGCCAATCCGCTACTCATTGCATGGGGGGTCGTTTGGACACCTGATGGGACCGACAGCTACGACGTAACTCATGAAACGATGTTGACGGAAGGGTATGTTGGTAGCTCGTTTGAGTACATTCTGGAGCACAGAAAGCCGCTTCACAAAAGCCTGCGACAACTGGATCCAAAGACTGAGCATTTATCGTATCTAGAGTTCGCTGAGCTCGGTGGCACAGATTACTATGCAACTCTGATGTATTATGGCGACGGATCTCTGCACGGCTGCACATTTGTCACGCAGGAACCAGACGGCTTTTCACCGCAACATCTGGAATTGATTGAGGCAGCGCTGCCTGCTTTGTCTTCCGCTTTGGAACCTGTCACGATGCGCAAGTCAGCCAAGGGTCTATTGCGAACATATCTTGGCGATGGGCCCTCCGACGCCGTATGGAGCGGGAGGATCAAGCGAGGCGAACGAACGACCCTTGATGCGGTGGTCATGTTTTCTGATTTACGAGGGTTCACGGCGCTTTCAGAAGCCGCACCCGAGGCCGATGTGTTTGACGCGCTGAGCGGCTACTTTGATCTGGTTGTTCAGTCTGTGGAAGATAACGGTGGCGATGTTCTCAAGTTCATGGGTGATGGAATTCTCTCGATCTTCACCATCGCAACTCAGGCTGATCACGCCGACCGATGCCGAAAGGCTGCGCAAGCCGCACAAAGTGTATTGGCCGGTTTGACGGTCCTCAACCGTCGCCGCGCTGAAGCGAAAAAGCCGTCTTTGGACGTTGGGATCGGGATCAATGTTGGACAAGTCAGCTATGGCAACATCGGCAGCCCTGGTCGACTTGATTTCACGGTTCTCGGAGGTGCAGTGAACGTTGCGAGTCGAATTGAGGGGCTGACTAAATCTATTGGCCGAAGAGTGCTGGCAACATCTGCGATTGCCGAAGTCTCCCCTGATCTGTTTTCCCCTTGTGGGTTTCAAGAAGTTCGTGGACTTGCGCGTCCAATCGAATTGTTTTCTCTCGTCGAAGAAGAGCTTTGATTCAGCGCTGACTTAATTTTGGCAGCATCGCGAGAAGCAGGAACCAGATATTGGGCACCAAGTGTTAAGAGGCAGGTTTTTACCTCATTTGGGAGTTTGCAAAGCCCGACGATGGATGTCCGGTTTGGGCTGGTTGCGGTCAACCATGCTCATCGTAGAGACTGGTGGTACATAGTTCCGCAGAGCAGTGCTGGGGAAATGCTTATCCGGGGCGCTTTGGTTCCTAGCAGGAGAGGCGCTTAGAAGAAGCACGCACTACTACAACGACAGTCGCCATAGACTTCTTATGTCAAATTTTGGTTAAGGGCGGCAGGTAAGCTGTACTAGCGGTCTGGGTCTGTATCGAGCTTGCCCCAGAGATCATCAACCATATCTGAGAAGCCATCATTCGAGGCCTCCTTGGGCAGTAGACCAGCTCTTCGCCGGCGTTCGACCTCGGCCATTAGTTCTTCCTCTGTGGCTGATTCAACCACATCACATCGAAGAGCTTCAATCTCGTCCGCTGTCCACGACTCAAATTTGTCAGCGTAGAAGCCTAGGGAATACGGCTCGTCATCAGAAATCTGCTTGATCACAGCATTCCAATCGTCATTCTGGTTCGATTCCTTTTCGATCCACTCGTCTGGTTCGCGAATGGACTCACGGATCACCGACAGCAGCTTTGCCTGAGCGCTTTCTTCACCAGCACCAGTCCCTGCAAGCCAAAGGTCTGCGATCTTGCGAACAAGCGACCAAACAGTTTGATTTCGTGGGTGGTCTTCGATTCTACCGCCAAGGCCTCGTTCTTCAACACCGAGCTGTTCAGATGCCCTCTCATTCATGCGGATATCGTAATCAGACACGTCAGCCAGATCTGAAGCGTTCTCAGCAATGGCTCGAGCGACCTCGTTTTCGCCGACATAGACAACCACCTTCAACATCCCGCTACCCCTTCCTTCGCCAGTTCATCACTCGGTCCAGGTGGCTGTAGTCCAGATCTCGCATGATCCTTCGAACTCGCTCTGGGTCGACTTCGCGATCATTTCCGGCAGTTTGGACGATGTGTCTGACGTAGATCGCCAACGCGACAATGATCACAGCGGATAAGATCAAGCTGATATGCTCCGCCCCCATCACTAAGTCTTCTTCCTTGGGTCTTCGATCCCGAGGTCGTCGAACACGTTGCCGCTACCATCAGTGATCTCGACATCATCGTCGTCAGTCACTAGATCCCAGGTGTTCTCTTTGACCCATTCATCCCGCCATTTGGGCGCATCGGCCGGACGCTGTGCAAAATCGGCGATTTGCTCGAAAATCATTTTGCGCAATGCAAGCCAGACCTCCGGACCCTCTTTGCGACGAGCTTGCAACTCCGCGATCAATTCATCCAGAGGAACATCCTGTAACGGGCGCCCGAAGATCTCGTCTTCTGAAAAATCATCTGTCATCGCTCAACATCCTCGACACTGATCGTCAAGACTAAGATCTTGTTTGGTTTTACAGTGATCTCTTTTCCTTCAATCTCTCGAAGTTTGCCGTTCACCAAAGTCTCGCAGACTACGAAAATTGGGATTTCCTCTTCCGTAGACTCGTCACTCATCTGGCTTAACCTTCGGATCAGGCACCTTTCGCGACCGGATCTCATCCGAGGTAATCGGCTTGGTTAGTTTTGCTCGACCGGCCGCAATTTCAGCCTCCCGAAGCCTAAGCAAACGCAAGGTTTGTTCATCCAGCTCAACGTCGTCGTCATCACCCATCAGACTTCTCCCGAGTACAATAACAGTGAGAACAGAGCACTTGAGACCTGTCGGCTGTCCGAACGATGTCACCAACGTGGCCACACTCTTCACACGTCACACCGCATCGAAACTTCATCCAGTCAGCGTACTCCTGAAGGAGATCGTGGTATCGACTGAAACCGATGGAAATCTTGCCATCCTGGCCTTTCTTAATATCCGAGATCTGAATAGTTCCAGGGTCCAGTGCCCTGAAATCCTGACTGAAGGAAAGCTTGTGGAGTGCTTGCGAAATCACGACGAGCCAGCCCTTTCCGATAGCAGGAACAAGAGATGCGCAATCCGGAGAAACGAGGTCTGGATAGTTTTCCACAATGTCCAGCCTAAGGCTGTCGGGCCAGGATTCTTCGGCGCCCTCAAATCGCCGCCGTAGAGCATCATTGTAGCACCAGCTGCAAAGCGTCGTCACAAACCCAAGGATGTTCTGGCGTTGGGCAGAATTAGAACAACCTTCACAGGTTTGCTCAATCTGATCGACACGCCATTGAATCTCTTCACTCGCAGCCTGGTTGCAGCCCGGGCCCTCATAGACGCGCAAGCCTCCCCATTTCTGTTTGATCTGAACGATGGACGGGTGTTCATCACCAAACAGGTCGGGCTGCTCGTTGGTCAACCTCTTCACTTTCTCAAGTGCAAGCGTAAGCTGCTCCGCCCACCCGGCACGATACTCACCAAGCTGCTTGAAGACGCTTCCATGAATATCATTCCAGTCGACAACACTGCTCATCACTGACCTCCGGGCCCGCGCCTCTTTGAGATCATGTGAAACCTCCGCCATAGCAGTCATCATACGGTCGACCACTTCGCGGTCATCACACTCGACATGCAGAAACTCGGTCGACCATGTGACGTCAGAGACGTGCGGAGCTGGGTAGTTGTGCGCCATCACCAAACGCATCTCTTCGGCGTACCAGGCGTCAAATGAGCGGAGATCATCTGGCGCTCCATGGTCCTCGATCACACCTCGGACCTTTTCCCGGAATTCCTTCCAGCTCTTTTCGACATCACCCATCAGTCACACTCTCCAAAACTTGGCCCTGTTGAGGTGGAATACACCTCCCGGGATCTGGCAAAGCGCAATCGGCGGAACATGGCCAGTTGACAGCGAGCCCGTGTTCATGAGCTTCCGGGCGTAGTCCTCATCATCGTGGTCTTCCATAATCTTATTGAAGATCACTTGTTGTTCGGCGGTCATCACCAGTCCTTCTTCACGCACGCGGGGCACCGATTACGGTCATCCGTTCGGTCAATCTGGCCGTAATATCCGCAGACACCACAGGTCATTCGATCTCGAACACGCGTTTTTCGAACGCCAAAATGCCTCTTCCTTTCAGGGTGGCGCTTGCTCGCGACATCATGCGCGCACCAGCAACACAGTGTCGTGTACCAGCCGTCCAACAGCTGGGTCTCGGCAGCGTTTGAGCATCGCTCACAGGTACGATTTGCTCGTGCAATTGTGGCGGTGATCATCGACTGGATTTGTCGATCATCACACCGGTGGTAGATGCGGAGCTCGCCGAGTTTCTCTTTGATCTGAAGGACAAAGGGGTAGGTGGCACCCTTCAGATTGCAGTATTCCTTAACCTCTGTGAAGAGTGCCGTGACCAAGCCGGACCAGCCTTCGG
Organism: Ruegeria sp. HKCCD6428; assembly: GCF_013110595.1. Lineage (NCBI taxonomy): Bacteria > Pseudomonadati > Pseudomonadota > Alphaproteobacteria > Rhodobacterales > Roseobacteraceae > Ruegeria > Ruegeria sp. HKCCD6428. The sequence continues at coordinate 2,344 of NZ_WVQX01000010.1, read as the reverse complement.
GTGTGCTTCCGAGGTTCTCCTCGACCGATTGCTTGATGTCGTTGAAATCAATTGCGTTCGTGACGTCGTCCGCCATGTTGGACTCCTCCTGAGGATGGTAGGAGGCGTCGGAATCGAACCGACTCGTGCACTCTAATCTGGAGCAATTACAAGGATATAAGCCTCGCCCGCATACCAATGCTGCCTCCCGCGGATTTCGCGTGGGTTATCGACCTCAGGCCGATATTCGATGGCAGTGGATGCGTGTGTACGTCATGACCAGAAGCTGAACCAGTTAGGGCTACTGTGTCAAGTCGACGTGCGCGGCAGCCCGAGATTCACCGCGTAGTTCTGGGAACCTTCTAGCTTAGCGTGTGCCAAAAAGAATGAAGCATCCTATTTTGCGGGTCAGTACAGCGTCGAGTAGCTCTCAGTCAGCGAAACGATTCGATACCCTGTGACCCGGACTCGAACTCAGAAACTCCGTCGATAGTGCGCTCTGAACCGACGCGCTTATTTTGATCTGCGTCTGATGCGCTCTGTTCTGGAAAAATACAAAAGTCTTGATCTGACCAAACCTCAGCGGCAGCATTGACCTGCATCTTTCGAAAAATGGAGATACCGGTTGCAAAACCTTGCAAGTTTCAATCCATTTAGCGTCTCGAGTAATTTGTGATGATACGTTCCCATAAACCATGCCCAAAGTTGGCCTCGACCACCAAACTTTGCAATGTCCGCTTCGTCCGCCAAGCGGCCGTTCAAAATCAGTGAAAAGATGTCTGCTTTTGTGGGTCAGTGATCTCGACCACAAAGGTCATGGTCTGCAAGCGAAGCCAGGACGTAACAGTCTTCTGCCACACCCCGTCCGTCACATCCCTGTGCGATACGCTTCAATTCATATTCGAGAGCTTTGAGGCGTTTGATCTTTGCGCGTACTTCGGACAACTGACCTTCTGCGATTTCGGTGGCCGCTTCGCACGACCGATCCGGATGGTTCTGTAACTCAATCAAAGAAGAAATTGCTTCGATGGAGAAGCCGAGATCACGCGCGTGCCGTATAAAGCTCAGGCGCTCCAAACCCTCATTTGTGTAGCGCCGCTGGTTGCCTGCCGTCCGTTCCGGTGCGGCCAGTAGACCCATTTCTTCGTAATAGCGGATGGTGGGCACTTTGACCTTCGTCCGCTTCGAAAGCTCGCCAATCGAGAACATGTGAAAAACCTCTTGAACCTCTAGTCACTAGAGACACTACATTGGATCTGACGCGATTCTGAAGAGGTTTTGAGATGGCAGGGTGCTGCGGCAACGAGGTGAAATTCGACGGAATGTCGAACAAATACAAACGTCGGCTTTGGATCGTCATCGCGTTGAATGCGACGATGTTCGTGGTCGAGATGACCGCGGGACACTACGCGAAGTCTCAGGCACTTCAGGCCGACGCGCTCGACTTCCTTGGTGACGCACTGACCTACGGCATTTCCCTCGCTGTGATCGGCGCGTCTATCCGCGCTCGAACGAATGCCGCCTTGGCAAAGGGGATCAGCCTCTTTTTTATGGGTGCGTGGGTGTTTGGGTCTACCGTCTACCGTGTTTTTTACGTGGGCGTTCCAGAGGCCGAAATTATGGGCATCATCGGCGCGTTGGCTCTCGCAACAAACCTTGCGAGCGTATTCTTGCTTGTTAGCTACAAGGATGGAGACGCCAACGTGCGATCAGTCTGGCTATGCTCGCGGAACGACGCCATCGGTAACGTAGCTGTGATGATTGCCGCGTTGGGCGTCTGGGGTACGGCAACAGGTTGGCCTGACCTAATAGTTGCTGCGATCATGGCAAGCCTGTTCTTGTCATCTTCGTACCAGATCATTCGTCAGGCTCTTGAGGAACGGCACGAGGAAGCAGCACACGAGCATAGAACAGCTCGGACAAGCTGACATTCGCTGCGGAGGGCAAACTACACAGGTATGGGCTCCACGCGGTCATTCGCTCAGTCGCGATGCATGTCCGCTTTCCGGACATTCGCCGCGACTGAGCGAACGACGACACCGAGCCTAAACCGGACCTGGTTAAATTGCGTCCCAGAATTGATGAAACCAGTGGAAGACCATCATGGTCAGCTATTGAGAGTAACTTTTCTTTGGTGCAGTCGGCGTCACCACTCTACCAAGGCCTCATGTAAATCGTACTGATAGCTCGGTGTCCATCACGCCACCAAAACCAGCTGACCAATCTTCACCCGGAGACACTGGCCATGCGTCTGTCAAAGTACCGGTTGTAACCAGCTCGCCTGCCTGAAGCTGGTCGGCTTGTGAGAGTAGAGACACAAGATGAGCCAGGACTTCAATTGGGCCTCCAAGCGCGTTTTCACCTT